>DASSJW010000997.1:0-4704 GCA_035690995.1 Xanthobacteraceae bacterium | reverse complement strand
CCTCGTCCTCGAGCATCCCGATCCTGCTTTGTCGCTCACCCTCTACCGCGCCGCCGACGGCACCGACATCGTCGCCGAATGGCGGGCATGGGGCCGCGCGCTCGGCCTGCCCCTCCGGGTCGCTGAGGCCGACGGGCGCCTGCGCGAGCCGTTCAACCGGATCGGCGGAGTTGGCGTCGGACCGCCGATCTCCCGCCGCCGCCGACGCTCGGCCTTGACGCGGCGGCGACCGGCGCTGCCACGGCGGCGCGGGGCGGGCACGGCCTCGGCAAAGCCGCTCGTGCACCGCCGCGTTCGCGAGATCATCGCGCGCGATTGAATCTGCTTCGGCGGTTTGCCGTCGTCCGCACCGGAATGCGCAGTCCCGGCAGCGCGCACCTGGCCGCCGTCGCCGTGCCGGATGCGGGCAGCTGCGGACTGGCTACTACTGATGGCTGAGCAGGGCCGCGTCCAACACCAGCCCGGCGAACAGGATCAGCCCGGCATCCCGGTTCGACTTGAACACGGCAAGGCAAAGCGCGGGATTGTGGATGTCGAGCCGTGCGACTTGCCAAGCGAGGTGCGCCGTGAACGCGCCGAGCCCGAGCGCGAACACGAGGCCGCCGCCGGCGCTCCATCCCGCGAGCGCAATCAGCGCAACGGCGAGCGCGTAGAACAAGCCCAGCATGAATTTGGTGCGCTCGCCGAACAGCAGCGCCGTCGACTTGATGCCGATCAGCGCATCGTCCTCGCGATCCTGATGGGCGTAGATCGTGTCATAGCCGATCACCCACGAAATCGCCCCGGCGTAAAGCAGGAACGCAGGAAGGTCGAGCCGGCCGAACGTTGCGGGCCACCCCATCAACGCGCCCCAAGAGAAGGCGAGACCGAGCACGATCTGCGGCCAGTAGGTGATCCGCTTCATGAAGGGATAGACCGCGACCACGACAAGCGACAGGAACCCTACACAGACGGTGAAGCGATTGAACTGCAACAGGACCGCGAGCCCGACCAACGCCTGCAGCGCGAGGAAGCAGGCGGCAGCGGCGACCGTCACCTGCCCTGCAGGAATCGGTCGCGAGCGCGTGCGCTCGACGCGGGCATCGAGGTCGCGGTCGACAATGTCGTTCCAGGTGCAGCCCGCCCCGCGCATGGCAAAGGCGCCGATGAAGAACAAGATGAGATGCCAGACATTGACTTGGCTGCGGGCATGGACCGCGGCAAGCCCGGCGGACCACCAGCACGGCATCAGCAGAAGCCACGAGCCGATCGGCCGGTCGAGACGCGCCAAACGCAAATACGGACGAATCCACGCGGGAGCGAAGCCGTCGACCCAGTTACCGGTCGAATCGGCGACGCGGCCCGCGCCGCCGGTCATCGCGCCAGGGGACTGCCGGAAAGCGTGTCGAAAGTGCCCTGGCCCTTTTTGGTCGACGTCGTGTCGGGCACCACCGGCGTGGTGCCGAGCGCGTCGCTGAGGCTCGGCCCGCTCGGCCGCGGGCCTTGGGCCGCCACTTCGCAAATCTGCTTGCTGGTCTGCGCGGCCTTGCTGTGTCCCGTCCTGACTTGCTGAAGCACATCAGGGGGTACGCCGCACGTCGTGCTCTGCTCTTCCAGGCCCTTGACCATCTTGGTTTCCGCCGCAAGGAACGCCTTGAACAGCTTGCACAATTCCTCGGGAGGCGCCTTCTTCTGGCCGGCTGCCTGGAGCGCCTGGCCGTGCTTCTGGGTCTCGTCGCGCAGGGTTATGAGATGCTGGCAGGCGGCAGGCGGTTGCGCGGGCGCGGCCCCGAACTGCCCCCCCGGCCCTCCCGGGGACATCCCCGACCCCGGCATCCCGGGCATGCCTCCAAACTGCGCCGCGGCCGGCCAGACCGGCAATGCGGCGAGTACCAGCACCAATGGAACAGCCCGGCTGAGCGTCATGATGTTATCCCCTGGCATTCACCGACCACCCGATTCGCCCCTGGTCGATCCTGCTGCCTAGATATTAACAGCCTTTTGAATTCGGCGATAACACGGCAGAACCGGGCTCAGGCCATCACGAGATGGCGGTTCCAGCCGGGTTTCGCGGCGGACGAAAGGTCGCGGCCCTGCCGCTGAGCGCCGTCGCCCCGGGTTTGGGGACCGTCCGGTTTACCCCTCACCCCGTTTCTGGTCTTTTGCGCTGCGACGACAGGGTGCCGATCGCTCATCTGCCATGCCGCGCTACGATTTCCGCACACCTCGGCTCTACCTCGATGTCGCCCTCCACGAGGGTGCGACCGTCGCGCTCGACCCTGCGCAAGCCAACTATCTGGGCAACGTCCTGCGGCTGAAAACCGGCGATTCCGTGCTGGTTTTCAACGGTCGTGACGGCGAATGGCGCGGCATGCTCGCAAGCGCTGGAAGACGCAGCCTCACGCTGGCTATCGGCAGCCGGACCCGGCCCCAGGCCGGCGCCCTCGACCTGCATTACTGGTTCGCGCCCCTCAAACACGCCCGCCTCGACTTCATGGCGCAGAAAGCGGTCGAAATGGGCGCGTCGCGGCTGCAGCCGGTGCTGACCCGGCACGCGCAGGTTGCGCGGGTCAATCTTGATCGTCTGCGGGCCAATGCCATCGAGGCGGCCGAGCAGTGTGGCATCCTGACGCTGCCGGATATTGGCGCGCCGCTGCCGCTGGACCGGATGATCCGAGAGCGCGAGGCCGCCCGTCTGCTGGTGTTCTGCGACGAGGAGGCCGAGGTGAAGGACCCCGTTGCCGCCCTCGCCGAGGCACGAGACGCGAGCGGCGGGGAGGCCATCCCGCTCGCCGTGCTGATCGGGCCGGAGGGCGGCTTTGCCCCCGACGAGCGCGCCCTGCTGCTGAAATTGCCGAACACCGTGCGTCTTGCGCTCGGACCACGCATCCTGCGCGCCGACACCGCCGCGGTTGCGGCGCTTGCGCTGGTCGAAGCGGTGCTTGGCGATTGGCGGTAACGGCCCGCCGCGCGTTAAGCGCTTCCCCGGTTTGACGTCGAATTCACCCCCCGAGCGTGCTAAACGCCGCGGCCACAAGCCTACTCGACTGCCCGCAACGCCATGAGCGCAGCAATGACCTCGACGAGCGCCGCACCGGACGGGCGCGCTGACACGCTGCTCGCGTCGTTCGAGCGTGCGGGCTATGCCCGGGTGACGCCGGCGATCCTGCAGCCGGCGGAGCCGTTTCTCGATCTCTCCGGCGAGGACATCCGCAAGCGGATGTATCTGACGACCGACCCGCAGGGACGCGAACTGTGCCTGCGTCCCGACCTCACCATCCCGGTTTCGCGCGACTATCTCGCCTCCTCCGCCGCCGGTACGCCCCAGGCCTTCTGCTATCTCGGCCCGGTCTTCCGCCATCGCGCCGAGGGCGCGAGCGAATTCCTGCAGGCCGGCATCGAATCCTTCGGCCGCCTGGACACCGCGGCGGCGGATGCCGAAATGCTCGCGCTCGGACTCGAGGCGACGGCGCATTACGGCTTGGGCGCGCCCGACATCCGCATGGGCGACGTCGCACTGTTTTCCGCCTTGATCGCCGCGCTCGACCTCGCGCCCGCATGGAAGCGGCGCCTGATCAAGGACTTCAATCACAAGACCTCGCTGGTGCAGGATCTGGACCGACTGGCGATCAGCGCCTCGCACGCGCGGCCGGAATATCAAGGCGTGCTCGCCGCGCTCGCCGGCTCCGACCCCAAGGCCGCCCATGCGCTTGTCACCGACCTGCTCTCGATCGCGGGCATCACCGCGGTGGGCGGACGATCCGTGGGGGAGATCGCCGACCGTTTTCTCGAGCAGTCGGCGCTCGGCGCGCAGATCTCGCTGCCGCGCGAAACTCGTGCCTTGATCGAGAAATTCCTCGCCATCGGCGGTGATCCCGACGAGGCCGCGGCCGACCTTCGCGCCTTTGCGCGCGAGGCCCGGATCGCGCTCGACGCCCCGCTTGACCTGTTCGAGAGCCGCACCGGCTTTCTTGCCGCGCGCGGCGTCGACGTCGGCCGCATCCGCTTCTCCACCGCCTTCGGCCGCGGGCTCGATTACTACACCGGGTTCGTGTTCGAGCTTTACGAACCCGGCGCGCAGGCCACCGGTCAGCTCGTGGCGGGCGGACGCTACGATGGCCTGCTCACGCGGCTCGGCAGCGCCAGCGCGATCTCAGCGGTGGGCTTCGCGGTGTGGATCGAGCGGCTCGCGCAGTTGCGGGACACGCCATGACCACAGCCTTCGTTATCGCCGTGCCCGCCAAGGGCCGGCTCCAGCAAAACGCGGAGGCCTTCTTCGCGCGCACCGGCCTCGAGCTGATCAAGCCGCGCGGCGCGCGCGATTATCGCGGGGCGATCGCCGATCTTCCCGGGATCGAGGTGGCGTATCTTTCGGCCGCCGAGATCGTCGACCTGCTGGCGCAGGGCGTGGTGCATTTCGGCGTGACCGGCGAGGATCTCCTGCGCGAGAAGATCGCGGATGCGGACCAGCATGTCATTCTGCTCGACGGGCTCGGCTTCGGTTTTGCCAATGTGGTGGTCGCCGTGCCGCAGGCATGGATCGACGTGCACAGCATGGCCGATCTCGACGATGTCGCAACCGCCTTTCGCCTCAAACACGAGCGCAAGATGCGCCTCGCCACCAAATATGTGAATCTCACGCGCAGTTTCTTTTCGACGCACGGCGTCACCGACTACCGGATCGTGGAAAGCGCGGGCGCGACCGAGGGGGCGCCGGCCGCCGGC
>DASSJW010000996.1:0-17849 GCA_035690995.1 Xanthobacteraceae bacterium | reverse complement strand
GCATTCTCCTACCTGCCGGCGGGGGTATTTCCGCCCGAGCGAAGGCGTTGGGGGAGAATCGAGTCGCGCGGAAGCGCGCACTGGCACTGAAGGGGCATCTCTCACCCGCGGCCAGGCGCTCTCGACAATCAGCAGGTGCGCCGCAGAACCGGCTCCGTCGGAATCAAACGGTCCAAAGGGGCAAGCGCATGCGGCGTATTGGCGTCGATCCCGCACGAGAGAAGGGTGTCGCGCGTCCGCCTCGCGCGCTAGACTCGGGCCCGACGAGACGCGAAAGCGTCAAACGTCGATGCCGTGACATAAGGCGGGAGGAGATCAGTCGATGTTTGCCACCACGAGACGCGTTGCGCTGGGCTTGCTGGCCATGGGATGCGCCGGCGCGCTATGGGCCAGCGCCCCGGCGCGGGCCGCCGACCCGATCAAGGTCGGCTTCAGTATGGCTTTGACCGGCGCAGTCGCGCCCAACGGCAAGCAAAACCTGTTGGCCTTGGAAATCTGGCGCGACGACGTCAACGCCAAGGGTGGACTGCTCGGACGCCCGGTCGAGCTCGTCTATTACGACGACCAGAGCAACCCCAATAACGTACCCGGCATCTACACCAAGCTCCTCAGCGTCGACAAAGTCGACCTCCTGGTCGGGCCCTATGCGACCAACATGATCGCGCCCGCCATGCCCGTCGTCATGCAGGCCAACAAGATGACGATCGGGATGCTCGGCGTGAACGTCAATCGCCAGTTCAACTATCCGAGATATTTCTCGATGGTGCCGGGCGGCGACGAAGGGACGCTGGCCTTTTCAAGAGGCTGGTTCGAGATTGCGGCTGCGCAAACTCCCAAGCCGCGGACGGTCGCGCTCATCGCGGCCGATGCCGAGTTCGGCAAGACGGCGTGCGACGGGGCGCGCGAAAATGCTAAGACCGGCGGCTTCGAGATCGTCTACGACAAGAGCTATCCGCCTGGCACCACCGACATGGTGCCGATCGTGCGCGCCATCCAGGCCACCAATCCCGACCTCGTCTTCGCCTGCAGCTATCCGCCCGACACGGTGGGCATCGTCCGGGCCGCGAATGAAATCGGCTTGAACGTGAAGATGTTCGGCGGTGCCATGATCGGGCTCCTCGCCACGCCGATCAAGCTGCAGCTGGGCGCGCTGATGAACGGTCTCGTGATCATGGAGAGCTTCATCCCTGCGCCCACGCTCAATTTCCCCGGGCTTAAGTCCATGCTGGACCGATACCAGGCCAAAGCGCCGTCGCTCGGCATCGATCCCCTGGGCTATGGGTTCACGCCGTTCGCGTATGCGGCCGGTGAAGTGCTGGCGCAAGCGGTCGAAGCAACCAAGAGCCTCGATCACAGCAAGCTCGCGGATTACATCCACAGCCATAAGTTCTCGACCGTCGCCGGGGAAATCTCATTCGGGAAGGACGGCGAATGGACCAAGTCGCGCCAGTTCTTCACCCAGTTTCAGGGCGTCAGCGGCAACGATCTCGCGCAATTCCGCGACACTACGCACCAGGTGATCTTGTGGCCGGCGGAATACAAGACCGGTACGTTGATCTATCCCTATCTGGACGCGAAGAAGAAATAACGGGCGAGCCTTAAGGACCGCGCGCGCCCTTCGCCCAGCAGCAAGCAGGAGGCATCCGGAATCGGCTGAGATGCTACGGCGGCTCACATTTCGCCGACGGGCGATCGATGCGAGCTCGAACGCGCGCCGCCGGGCCAGCGCTCATGGGTGAGGGGAACCGTGAGCTTGGCACTCAATCCGTCCGGCCCGAATGATTGCGCGACCTGGCCGTTCAGCTGGCGCTCGATCACCATGTTGATCAGCCGCGAGCCGAAGCCCGGTCGCCTCGTGCGCTTGGGTGCGGGCCCCCCGCTTTCCCTCCAATCGAGCACCAGCGTGAGACCCTGCTGCGTGCGCGTGATCGACCACGTCACTTCGACATGGCCTGACGGCGCCGAAAGACTTCCGTGCTTGCTCGCATTGGTCGCGAGCTCGTGCACCGCCATGCTCAGGCCGAAGGTCGGGTCGGGCTCGAGGAAGACATTCGGGCCGCTGAAAGATATGCGATCCAGGAACGGGGCGAGCAATGTATTCAGAAGTTCGTTGAGCGAGGTGGATTTCCATCCGCCTTCGGTAATGAGACGGTGCGCATTGGCGAGCGCCAGCACGCGGGCTTCATATTTTGCGACCAGGTCGGCCACGCTGCGGGAATTCTTGGCGGTCTGCGAGAACAAGGCCAACAGTTGCGAGAACAGATTGCCGGAGCGGTGGCGCAGCTCGCGGATCATCAGTTCATGACGTTGGTCCAGTTGCCGACGCTGGATGGCTCCCGCCACCACGTTTGCTACCGATGCCAGAAAAGACACGTCGTAGTCGTGAAACTTGCGGCGTTTTCTCGTATGCGCGGTGAGCACGCCATAGGCCCGGCCGTCGCGCCCCGCGATCGGGGTCGCCAGCCCGCTGACCGCGCCGTGATCATACAGCAATGCCGCTCCGGAAAATCTCGTCTCGCTCGCAAGATCTTCGATGATCACCGGCCGACCTGAGGCGAGCGTGTAGCCCGCTTCGGTATCACGGCCGGTCGAGATATGGGCGGTCCCGACCAATCCCGCATTCCAACCGATGCCGGCACGGAGCAGAAGATCGGCATCGCCGGGGAGCAATTCCAGGATCTTCACCAGTTCGACGTCGAGAATGTCTCCGACGGTCGTGACGACTTCATTGAAGAATTTCTGCAGATCGCTGTCGGTCAATGCGCGCTCGCCGAGGCGCGCCAGCGTTTCCTGTTGGCGGGCGCGAACGCGAACCTCGCGGTTCACGCGCAGGCGTTCGGTGACGTCGCGGCACATGCCGAGCATCTGCACCGCGGCACCGTCCTGGACGATGACCGTGACGAGTGCCTCGAACCAGCGCTCATCGCGGTCCGAGCGTCCGGGCAGACGGTACTCGAGACGGCACGGCTCGTGGGTCTCCAAGGTTTTGTGGATCGCGGCAAGGACGCCCGCGGCATCCTGCGATGGAAAGTCCCCCGGAGCGATCGAGAGCGCACCGTCGATGCTATTCTCGGGAAGCCCGTGAAAGTCTTCGAGCCGGGTAGACCACATCATCTGATTCGATCGCAGGTCCCAGGACCACACGCCGACCTGGCCGGCATCGAGTGCGGATCGAAACGATTCAAGCCCGGATGGAGAGCCTCCACCTGGCTCGGAAATCCCGGCGTTCGCCGATTCCCTCTGATCTCGCGCTTCTGACACTTTCACATACACCGTGCGTCGGTTCTGATTGATCCTGCAGCGCAGGTTGGCGGCAGCGGGAGACGGATTTCGGGCCACCTGCGGGTCGCGCATCCGTTTCCCGCTTCAATCAACTCGCGTTGACCCGGCGACTCTTTGTCATGCCCGCGGCAAGCGCAAGCCCTGCGGGGGGAGGGCGGCAGAACCAGCACTAAACCAATCTCCTTTGAGTGCCCGCTCGGCGGCGACCAAGGCTGCGACCCAATCTGCGTGTTGTGACGCAACCGAAGGCGAGGACCGCTCGCCTTCCGAGATCAAGCCAAAATGTGTGGGATGCAAACGGAGGGCGATAACCGCTTGCAAGTCCTGGTGCTACAAGCCTCTGTCATTTCAAAAGGTTCCTCCTGAGCAAATCGTCATTTCCCAATTTGGTTGGCGATCGGCGTAGATTGGAATGACGGCAAACTGCGCGCGTCGGCGCTCCCCTTCAGCGGCCGTTCGGACGACGCCGCCTCCGCGAGCCGGTTGACGTGACGTCCGGTCTCTTGCGATGCCGGCGCGGTAGGGCGAGGGCCGCCTGGCGGCTCCGCGTGGAAAGCGGTGGTCCCAAAATATTATCGCCCCGCGCAGGCGGGGCGATCGATCATCAACGCGCTGACTCAGCGGGAGGAGAAAAAGTGCCGATCAGGACACGCAGCGTCCGGCCACCTGTGCGAGCGGCGACTGGCCGATTGCGCTGACCATCGGCTCGCAGCCATCGAGCAAGCGCGGCTTGGGAGCGGGGGTGGCCGCAGGGGCGTTCGTTTCAATGGGGCCTTTGATCGCGTTGCGGCTCTTCATCGGAACCAGCGGCAGACGGTCGCTCTTCAGCGCCCGCTCCACCATCGGGGCGGTCGGACCCACCGACGGGGCGGCTGTCGTGGCCGAGACTTCGAGGCCGATGAGAAAGCACGCGACGGCGAAAACCGCGCCACCGCAACCGGCGAGATATCCAGAATGACTGCGCATGGAAGGCTCCCACGATCCCTGTACCAATTAGTCGCAGCAGCCCGCGGAGAGGTTCATGCGCCCAGCAACGATTTTGGCGGGTCCGGTGGCGGATACCGGCCTTGGGCGTAACTTACTGATGGAAAAGGAGTTCCCGCCCGGCTTCGGGTGCGGGCGGTCCCGGCGACGAGGGCAGGGAGGCAGCTATCGGGACGCAATCGGGGCGATCCGAGCGCGTGCAGATACCCGAGGCCGAAGAGGCGTCACGCCGGTTGACGCCGCGGGGTGGACTTCGACCCCAGTTCGGGCGGATTCCGAGGAACCAACCCGCCGGCCATGCATTGTACGGACAGCCGGCCGCCCATTCCCCCCTCCCCGTGCTCGGCCGGTTATCTCGGGCGTAGTCGACATGAGTCGGCTACGCCCCTGTCTTTTTTGAGCCCCGTTCTCGTTGCCGCCCCCTGGGGGCGGAACTTTGGCTTCTGCCTCGGGTTCTCAAGTATCTCAGGCATTTCCCGTCGCAGGAGCAGACGATGAATTGGGATCGTGTCGAAGGCAATTGGAAGGAGTTCAAAGGCAAGGTGCAGCTGCAGTGGGGTAAGCTCACCAACGACGATCTCGACGTGATTGAAGGGAAGCGAACGGAACTCGCCGGGCGGCTGCAACAACGATATGGTGTCGCCAAGGACGAGGCCGAGCGGGACATCGATACCTGGCTCAACGGCGTCAATTAGCGCCGGCCCGCACCATAAATTTTCCCCCGATGGCGCCGATTGCGCTTATTGGATTGTCCGCAACGAGGCTCAGCCATGTTTCAACGGTCAGCATATTCCCGCTCTCGGGCAATCTCCGCCGAGATCGGCGAAATCGAGCGGCGCTTGCGCACACTCGAGAAGCACCTCGAGCGTATAGGGGCACGTACTTCGAAGAATGCTCTCCAGGCGGCCGACCGTGTCGGCGAAACGGCCGACAGGGTCGCTGAAACGGTGGCATCTGCCCTGAGCACCATGGCCGAGCGCTTTCGCGGCGGGGCCAGCTCGGTGAGTGATCAGGCGGGAAAGATGGGCAACGAGGCCGCAAAACTAGGCAACGACGCGTTGCGTCGCCTGTCGAGCGAAGTCGAACACCGCCCGCTCGTCACTCTTGCCATTGCCGTCGGCGTTGGAATTCTGATCGGCGTCGCAAGCCGCCGGCACTGAGCCTCTTGCGCGGTCGCCAATCACCAGCGGCCGCCTGCCAGCAGGCGCGGCCTACTTCAGATTAACACAAGCGACATTTGATCTGAGATCTGAGGCGCAGATTACGCGGTGACGCGGCGGTCGCGGCGCTTTGCCGTTCGCTCGAAGAACAGCGCCTGACTTGCAACCGCCGACACCGTGGCGGGTTGGAACGGCTTGGCGATCAGGAAGGCCGGTTCGGGGCGTTCGCCAGTCAGGAAACGTTCGGGATACGCCGTGATGAAGATCACCGGCGCCTCGAACGTGGCGAGCAGCTCGTTCACGGCCTCGAGGCCAGAGCTGCCGTCGGCAAGCTGGATGTCGGCAAGGATGAGGCCCGGCCGCTTTTTCTTGGTGAGCGCCAGAGCTTCGGCGTGCGTGCGCGCGACTCCGAGCACGCGGTGTCCCAATCCCTCGACCAGGGTTTCCAGCTCCATCGCAATGAAGGTGTCGTCTTCGATGATCAGCACTTCGGTGGCGATTTCGACCGCCAGCTCACGGCCGGACTCCTCGACCAGGCCGCGCAACTTCATCACGTCGATATCAAGCACCCGCGCTGCGTCCGGCTCGGAAAAGCCTTCCAGTGCCACCAGCAGGAAAGCTTGCCGGGGAAGCGGGGTGATGTTGGCCAGCTTCTGCTCCCCCGGCAGGGCTGCGTCGACCGCGCCGGACGTGCCATTGACCGAGAGCGAATTCCAGATCTTCGTGAACAGCCGATAGAGCGCCACGCGCGCCCCCCTCGGGTCCTCGAGCACCGACCGGTCGGCAATCAAGGCCTCCAACGTGGCCGCAACGTAAGCGTCGCCTGACGCTTGGTTGCCCGTCAGAGCCCGCGCGTACCGCCGCAGGAAGGGAAGGTATTGAGCTACCGCAGCAGAATTGGGCACGAGGACCCTCCCGGTTATGTCGGACGAGATTACGCCGTACAAACGTTCCGGCGGGAAAAAAGTTCCATGAGGCGGAACGAACGGTTTTGCAAGACGTTATGTTTGGACGAGCGGAAAGGCCCGGAATCCGGTGCTGGGGAGGTGAAATGAACGAACATAAGTCAGTTCGGCCAGAATCGGTGGGGCAAAAACCGATCCAGCCCGAAATTCCCGGCGCAAAAGCGCTAAGGTCAGAGGCAACAATGCATACCGACGCGCATGTACGAAAGGCTGGAGGACGCTTGAGCCGCGAAGATCAGCGCCGGCTCGGTGACATCTTGCAGCGGGTTTATGACGACGTGATTCACCAAGGTGTTCCCGATCGGTTCAAGGAGCTGTTGACCGAACTCGAGGAGCCTAGGGACAAGGTCGGTGGCGCGGAGAAGGCGGCCGCGTCGGGGCAGCTCGAAGGGCGACCCAATCCCGACTCCGATCGGATGTTCGCGGCGAAAGGCTCCGACAACAAGGGATCTCACTCATGACGATGCGACCATCGGTGCGCGATGCGATGCTCGCAGCGGTTCCGAGCCTGCGCGCATTCGCCATTTCTCTGTGCGGCAATGTGGATCGTGCCGACGACCTGGTGCAGGAAACCTTGCTACGGGCGATGGCTAATATCGATTCGTTTCAACCCGGGACGAACATGTCGGCGTGGCTCTTCACCATCCTGCGTAACCTGTTCCGATCTGAATACCGCAAACGCCGGCGAGAAGTCGAAGACACCGACGGCAGCTACGCGGAGAGTCTGAAATCGCATCCGGAGCAGCACAGCCGCGTGGAGTTCGAGGAGTTTCGAACGGCGCTTGCGAAGCTTCCGCCGGACCAGCGCGAGGCGCTTATTCTCGTCGGCGCTTCCGGCTTCTCTTACGAGGAAGCGGCTGCCATTTGCGATTGCGCGGTCGGAACGATCAAGAGCCGAGTCAACCGCGCCCGCACCCGGCTGTCGGAGTTGCTTTCGATCGACGGTGCCGATGATTTCGGTCCGGATCACACCACCCGGGCCATTCTTTCGGCTGGCGGGCGAGGCTAAGGTCTCGTCTTAGCATCCGCCCGCAGCACCGGCAGGCTTTAACGGCCTGCCAGTCGCTCGGCTTTCTTCAAACTGATATGCACAAACAGCATCGCCCGGCTCTACGCCGGGCGATGCTTACGCGCGCCTGAAGAGGTGGTGCGATCAAGGCACGGTGGGAGACCGGCCTCGCATCAGGCCAAAGATCGCGGAGATCACGAAGAGAATGATCGCGACGAAAAAGATGATCTTTGCGATCTCGACCGCGAATCCCGCGATGCCGCCAAATCCCAACACTGCGGCAATCAGTGCGACGATCAGAAACGTCAAAGCCCAGCCAAGCATGGCTCTGCTCCTTGTTCGAAGGGTCTCGTGGAGGAACTACGAGCGGAGGGGAATGTTCCAGGTTCCCGGTCGACGAGGGCTTTACAACGTCTTCATCGCGGCTCCGTCCCAAGCGCTCGCCATTGATGACGGCCATGATCAACGTCGCTCCGCTGCCAGCGCCGAGAATCTTTCGGAATGGAGCGCGAGCGGGCCATAACGAGTATCCGAAGACACGTTCGATTCCCCTCATGCCGCGCGGGCGACTTAGCGCGCGAGTGGCAGGCATGCGAGCGGGGTGAGACCACGGCGAGGCGGGTATCGGACGGACGATTCTAGGGATGCACGTCCTCGGTGAACCAGTCGGTCGGCACATCGTGGCCGAGCCCGATTTCCTTCGCCTTGCGGTAGACCAGGGCGCCCGCAGCGGCGAATTGGAAGCCGAGCCCGATATTGTTGATGAAACAGGTCACCTCGGCATCGGATTTGCGGCCGTCGACACGGCCGGTCACGAGGTCCGGCAGGGTGGCGAGCCGCTTGAAGTCGATCTCCTCCGCGAGCTGCCAGCCGCGGCCCGCTACCTTCTCCTCGATGACGACGCCCTTGGCGGCGACATGGATCGGGGCCGGCTCGTTCCAGTGGATGATGACGCGGTCGGCGCGCTTGATCGCCTTGACCTCGATCTCCGGCCGCTTGATGGAGCTCAAGTGCATCCCGGGCTCGATCCAGCGCTCGAAAAAAATATGATCGATGGAGTTGGTGGCGCACATCACGATGTCGGCGCCCTGGATTGCCGCTTCCGGCTCGGCGACGGCGTCGACTCTGACGCCGAGCAGCGCGCTCATGGCGGCGGCGAAGGTGTCGCGATTTTGCGCGTTCGGACTGAAGCATCGGATGGTCTCGACGTCACGGACGGCGCAAGCCGCCGCGAGCTGTGCGCCGGCCTGCCAGCCCGAGCCGAGGATGCCCACGGTCTTCGCGTTTTCGCGGGCGAGATACTTGATGCCGAGCCCGTTGGCTGCGCCGACGCGCACGCGCTGCATCACGCCGTCGGGCAGAATCGCCAGCGGCTCGCCGGTCGTCACCGAAAACAGCAGGACCAATCCTACATAGCGATTGTTCGGCGCCGCCGGGACCTTCTCGCGGCGCATGTTGTTGCCCCGCTTGGGCCAAGTGATGATGTCGGAATTGATGCGAACCGCGCCCACGCCGAGCTTCGGAACCACGCCGTCCATGGACTTGAGGCTATAGAGCGCATCGGCTCTTGCCGTCGGCGTGAAGCAATCGGAACGCGTGCGGGAGACCCCGCGCCCTTCCGCCAATTCGACATAGGCCTCCTCCATGACCTCGATGCATTCCGGCATGGTCAGGACTTTATCGACGTCTTCGTTGGACAAGATCAGGGTCATGAGCGCTCCGCCCCGCGAGGATGCCGCAACATAGCAGACATCCGAACGGCCGGATGCCGCGTTCCGGCACTGCTGCGCCGCGACGAAGGGACGTGACAAACCGTCCGGAATGGTGGCGTGCCAGCCGCCCCACAAAGGTGCTCGCCTTGGGTCCAAAAAATGTTCCAGAATGGAGCGGGGCGGTGCGCCCCACGCCCCGCCATCCGCAACCAACGAGATCACGATGAGCGTAGACAGTCAGGTGACCACGCTGAGCGCAGCCTTCGACGACTATCCGCACACGCAACCGCTCAAGCGCGGCGAAATCCGATCACCTCGCATCGCATTCGCGTTTTCCGACATCAAGCCGGCGAATCGATTCTTCAAGCCGATGGTGCGCGAGCTCAAGTTCGATGTCAGCGAGATGGCGATCGCGACCTATGTGCAGGCCAAAGCCTACGGCAAGCCACTCGTTCTCGTCCCGGCGACGATGATGGGACGGTTCCAGCAGGGAACCATCCTTTGCAGCGCGGCGCGTCCGCTCACCCCCGCCGGTCTCGCCGGCAAACGGGTCGGCGTCCGCTCCTACAGCCAGACCACCGCAGTGTGGGTGCGCGGCATCCTTCAGAACGACTACGGCGTGGATCTCGATCGGATACGGTGGGTCACGTTCGAAGATGGTCATGTGGCCGAGTATCACGAGCCGACGGGCGTTGAACGGGCCTCCAGCGACAAGAATCTGCTCAAGATGCTGCGCGAGGGCGAGCTCGACGCCGCGATTTATGGCGCCGACCTTCCCAATGACCCGACGTTGCAAAGTGTCATAGCGGATCCGGAGAGAGCGGCGCAGGCCTGGTACGCGAAGCACAAGGTCGTCCCGATCAATCACATGGTGGTGGTGACCGAGAAGCTCGCCCAATCGCACCCCGAGATCGTCAAGGAGATTTACCGCTTGCTGCTGCAGGCCAAGACGGCGGCCGGTCTGCCCAAGCCGGGCCAGATCGACTTTCTGCCATTTGGTGCCGAAGCATGTCGGCCGGCGTTGCAGACCGTCATCAACTACGCTTGGCAGCAAGGCCTCATCCCACGGAAAATCGACGTCGAGGAACTGTTCGACGACACCACGCGCGGGCTTGAGCGGTAATAGCATCCGGCTGCCAAGCGCCGGCTTAGATTTGTTTACCAAATCAGTGCAATCTGCCCGCGGCCGGGCGCCTCGGATGTCGACAAGTTGATCGACGTTGCGCGCGCCCGCGCTTATTCTGGAGAGCGGCCCACCGAGAACCCGAAACTGCCCGACAGGGCGAGACGATCAAGCAATCTCAGGAGAAGGCCTTGCCGACATTCGCGTGGGTGGTTTCCGTCCCATCTCATATGTACGGTTCGCGGGCGCTGCGTCGTGCGCTCGTCTCGGGCATCGCTTCGGTCCTGCTGGCCGGCCTCGGGACCTCGACCGACGCCGCGGCGCGTGGGGGATTCTTCAGTCCCTACGGCTGGTCCGGCTATTTCAGCTATCCGGCGGACCGTCCCAGTCGCAGGCCGCATGCCGCGCCCACGCGAAGGCAAAGCGCGGAGCCGAAAAAGGAGGTGGGCTTTGGCGACATACCGAAGGGACCACTGCAGATCGTCGTCTCGATCGATCATCAGAAGGTGACGCTGTTCAGCAATGGGGTGCGGGTCGCGCAGGGGCCGGTCTCGACCGGCGTGCCCGGACGCCCGACCCCGATGGGCGTCTTCAGCATCATCGAGAAGGACCGCTACCACCACTCCAATCTCTATAGCAACGCACCGATGCCGTTCATGCAACGCATTACCTGGTCCGGGGTGGCGCTGCACGAAGGCGTCTTGCCAGGCTATCCGGCGTCGCACGGCTGCATCCGCATGTCCCGCGACTTCGCTCAGAAGCTGTGGCCCACGACCCAGCTTGGCGCCCGCGTGATCGTGACGCGCAGCGAGCTGGCGCCGGTCGACTTCGAGCATCCCAAGCTGTTCGTGCCCAAGCCCAAGCCTGGCGAGCCGCAAGTCGCGGGGAACGCGACGACCGACGGACAGAGCGTAGCGCCGATCGCCGTCGCGCAGGCGACGACGCCGGAGGCGCGCGATGACGCCGCCGCGGCGGAGTCTCCGGCATCCAGGCCCGGGCGTTTGCAACCAATGAACCCGGTGGAAGATATTGGGGCAGCCCGGTCGACGCAGCCTGCAGAAACCGGGGACCCGATGCCGACGGCCGGCAACGGGGGAGAGTCGTCGCGATCCGCCGATGTTGTCGCGCCGTCTCCGGCCGAGGCCGCTCCCGCCGGCAGCGACATCGTCAAGCCAGCGCCGACGCTCGATCCGGCCAAGCCGGTCGCACCCCGCCAGCGGTCGGCGGACCAGCCGGTCAAGCGCAGCGGTCAGGTGGCGGTGTTCGTCAGCCGCAAGGAAAAGAAGATCTTCGTCCGCCAGGGCTTCGTGCCGCTGTTCGATATGCCGGTCACGATCGAAGAGCCCGATCAGCCCCTCGGCACCCACGTCTTCACCGCCATGGAGGTGAAAGACAACGGGATGCGCTGGAACCTGATGACCGTCCCGACCGACGGCTCGGCTCCGGTGGAGCAGAAGGATGCCAGGAGGAAATCCATAGAGCCGTCGAGACCAGGGGTCCGGCTCAAGGCCCCCTCGACCGCAGCGGAAGCGCTCAATCGCATCGAGATGCCGAAGGAAGCGGTCGACCGCATCAGCGAGCTCTTGATCCCGGGCTCGTCCCTGGTGATCGCCGACGAGGGGCTCGGCCGCGAAACCGGCCGTTACACGGAATTCATCGTCCTCTCCCACTAGCCGCCGCTTGGCGGTGGTGATGCGAAAAGCGATCGGCTAGGCTCATCGGAGCCTGCCGGTCGGCGACGCTGCACGCCTCGGCGGGCGCGGGAGGAAAAACAATATGCACAGGTGGCGGAACGCAGGCAGGTCGGCTGCCGTCGCGGCGAGCGCAATGCTCGCCTCCGTGTTGATCATGATCGCGGCCGTGGCGGCGCTGGCGCAAACTTCACCAGCGCAGACCTGGCCGACCAAGCGAGTTCAGGTGATCGTGCCGTTCTCTCCCGGCAGCGCCACCGACCTCCTTCCGCGCACGGTGTTCGAGCACGTCTCGGCCAAGACCGGTCAGACTTTCATTATCGAAAACCGGCCGGGTGGCGGCGGGGCGATGGGCGTGAGCGCGGTCGCCAAGGCCGAGCCGGATGGGTATACGATCCTCGTCCATTCCAACGCATTGGTGACTGCCCCCGCGATCCAGAACATGCCGTACGACCCGGTGCAGGACTTTGCCGGCATCACGCCGCTCGGCAACGTGCCGCTGGTGCTGGTGATTTCCCCGGACAAGAACATCAAGACGCTCAAGGAACTCGTCGCCGCGGCCAAGGCCAAACCGGGATCGATCAACTACGCCGCCGCCGGCATCGGGACGCCGCCGCATCTGACCACCGAGCGTTTCCGCCTGGCGGCACAGTTCGAAGGGCAATTGGTCCCCTTCAAAGGCGCGCCGGAGGCGCTGACCGAGGTGCTCACGGGGCGGGTCGACTTTTATTTCTGCCCGATCATTCCCGCGATGCCCTTCATCCGCGACGGCAAGCTCTTGGCGCTCGCGGTGAGCAGCTCGAAGCGGGCTTCGGCACTGCCGGATGTGCCGACCACCGTGGAGGCGGGCTTTCCTGATTCCGATTTCGATTTCTGGATCGGGATGGTGGTGCCGAAGAAGACGCCGCGGGACCTCGTTGGCCTGATCCACCAGGAGACCGTCAAGGGGTTGAGCGATCCGGCGGTGAAAGAGAAGCTGGCCAAGCTCGGCGTCGAGGAGATGATCATGAAGCCGGAGGATTTCGACGCGCGCATCGCCCGGGAGGCGCCCATCGCCGTGAACCTTGCCAAGGCCGTCGGCATTTCGCCGAAATGATCGCTGCGTCCCGCGTCGGGCAAGCCGCGCCGTCGCTTGCCTGATCATTTTCCGGGAGCGAGCGCAGCAAGGCACCCAGGTGATGTTCGAAGGCTTCACTCGCACCGAGATCGAGACCAGCGGCGCGCGCATCGTGACGGTGCATGGCGGCAAGGGACCTCCGCTGCTGCTCATGCACGGCAATCCGTTCTCGCACGTCTCCTGGCATAAGGTGGCGCCGCGATTGGCCAGCGAGTTCACCGTGGTCGCCACGGATCTGCGCGGCTACGGGGATTCGGAGAAGCCGCCCGGCGGCCAGGACCACAGCGCCTACTCCTTCCGCGCCATGGCGCAGGATCAGATCGAAGTGATGGCGGCGCTGGGCTTCGAACGCTTCTATGCTGCCGGCCATGACCGCGGCGCCCGCGTGCTCCATCGCATGTGCCTCGACCACCCGGCCAAGGTGGCCCGCGCCGCCATCCTCGACATCATCCCGCAGCACTACCTGCTCAACAACGTCACGCGCCAGTGGGGCACGTTTTCCTGGCATTGGTTCTTCATGATCCAGCCCTACGACTTTCCCGAGCGGTTGATGGGCGCCGACCCCGACTATTTCATCGAGAAGAAACTCTCCAAGACCGCCCAGGGCCTGAGCTTCTTCGATCCGGTGGCGCTCGCCGAGTACAAGCGCTGTTTCCGCAATCCTGCGACCATCCACGCCATGTGCGAGGATTATCGCGCCACACACGGCGTCGATCTCGCCATGGACACCGAGGATTTCGCGGCCGGGCGCAAGATCACCTGTCCGCTGCTGCTGCTATGGGGCGCGACCGGGGGAGTCGGCCGTCATCAAAAGTCCATGGAAATCTGGCCGCACTATGCCGCCGACATCCGCGCCGGCAAGGCGCTGCCTTGCGGGCATTATCTTTCGGAGGAAGCGCCCGAGGAAACCTATCGGGAGCTGCGCGAGTTCTTTGTGGCGGAGCGCGGGAAAAGCGCCTGAACGCACGCGCGGGTTCGCCGATGACCACACCGCCACGCCCCTGGTACACGATCCTCTACGTCCAGGTCCTGCTCGCGATCGCGGTCGGCATCTTGATCGGCCATTTCTTCCCGGAAATCGGGGTTCGCGTTCAAGCCGCTCGGCGACGGCTTCATCTCGCTGATCAAAATGATGATCGCTCCCGTGATCTTCTGCACCGTCGTGCACGGGATCGGCTCGATGCGCGACCTCAAGAAGGTCGGCCGCGTCGGCGTCAAGACGTTGTTCTATTTCGAGGCGGTCTCGACATTGGCGCTGGTGATCGGGCTCGTCTGAGACGGTGCTGCCGCACATGATCCAGAAGATGGAACGTCTCGGCGCCTCGAAGTCGGTCGTCGGTCTGGTGATCCCCACTGGCTACAGCTTCAATCTCGACGGCACCAACATCTATATGACGTTGTCGACACTGTTCCTGCCGCAGGCCACCAACACGCCGCTCACGATCACCCAGGAGCTCGGCATCCTCGCCATCGCCATGATCACGTCGAAGGGCGCCTCGGGCGTGACCGGGGCGGGCTTCGTGACGCTGGCGGCGACGCTCGCGATCGTGCCCGACATCCCGATCCAATCCCTTGCCATTCTGCTCGGGATCGACAAGTTCATGAGCGAATGCCCCTCACGAATCTCGTCGGCAACGGCGTCGCCACCGTCGTCATCAGCCGGTGGGAGAGCGAGCTCGATGTCGAACGGTTGAACAAAGTCATGGCGCATCCGGTCGCGCTCGGCGAGGAGTTTGAAGAGCAGCCTGGTTGATGTGGGCGAGTGTTTCCCGCGTTATCGCGGCAGGGCGGGGGCCGGCCCCGCTGGAATTATTTGAGGATTCTCTGAAGATTTCTTGAGTATGATATAATTACTAGCGGAGGCGAATGCTCGCCTTGCAATGGGGGAAAGCTTTTGGACTTCCGCTTCGCCGATTTCGAGATCGACCTTGCGCGGCGCGAGTTGCGGCGCGGCGGCGCGATTGTTCATATCGAGCCGCAGGTGTTTGACCTGCTCGTGCATCTGATTCGCAACCGCGACCGGATCGTGAGCAAAGACGAGTTGATCGAGGTGATCTGGCACGGGCGCATCGTCTCCGAGGCGGCGCTCAGCTCCCGAATCAGTGCGGCGCGGCGCGCCCTCGGCGACAGCGGCAACGACCAGAGCCTGATTCGCACGATGTATAAGCGGGGGTTTCGCTTCGTCGGCGAGCCCCAGGGCGCTGCCTCCGCGCCAGCCGTGGCGCACGACCAGGGGCGTTCGGCGCCGGCCGCGCATGACACGGTCAAGCTTGCGCCCAGCGCCGAACCACTGGCGCTTCCGGACAAGCCGTCGATTGCGGTTCTGCCCTTCCAGAACATGAGCCGCGAGGCCGAACAGGAATACTTTGCCGACGGTCTTACCGAGGACATCATCACGGGTCTCTCCCGTCAGCGATGGTTCTTCGTCATCGCGCGCAACTCCTCGTTCACCTACAAAGGAGCAGCCGTGGATGTGCGCGACGTGGCCTCCCAGCTCGGCGTGAGATACGTGCTGGAGGGCAGCGTACGCAAAGCCGCCAATCGAGTTCGCGTCACCGGCCAATTGATCGACGCCGCCAACGGCAATCATCTGTGGGCGGAGAAATACGACCGCGAATTGGCCGATATCTTTGCACTGCAGGATGACATCACGAATCGCGTCATTGGCTCGGTGGCGCCGCAGATTCTCGTGGCCGAGGCGGCGCGCGTGCAAAGAAGGCCGCCGCAAAGCATCGACGCATGGGATTTGGTCATGCAGGCGGTGCCGCACATGTGGCGCATGAGCACGCAGGAGCATGCGCGGGCACAGGAGCTGTTACAGCAGGCCATTGCACTCGACGGCAATTATGCCCACGCGCATGCCTTGTTGGGATGGACCTATGTGACCATGTTCAATTTGGATACCCGCAGGCCGATCGGTGAATACACCGAGAAGGCGCTCGAAACGGGTGCAACGGCCGTTACCCTCGATGACGAAGAGCCATGGGCGCATCTCGTGCTCGGGCTTGGT
The DNA here is from genome assembly GCA_035690995.1 of Xanthobacteraceae bacterium. Taxonomy (GTDB): domain Bacteria; phylum Pseudomonadota; class Alphaproteobacteria; order Rhizobiales; family Xanthobacteraceae; genus VAZQ01. The sequence goes on along the minus strand of DASSJW010000996.1, from coordinate 1,796 downwards.
CATGCGCGCCGGCGGCGTCCCCAGCTCGCTTTCAGGCATCTCACGAAATCGGTGGAGCTCAGTCCGAGCTTTGCGCTCGGCCACGCCGGGCTTGGATATGCCCTGGCCTGCGGCGGCCAGCCGGAAAGCGGGCTGCAGGCGCTTGAGGAAGCTCACAGGCTCAGCCCGCGCGACCCGTTTCTGGCGATGTATGCGCCGACCGTGCGGTACATGGCCCTGTTCGCCATGGAACGATATGAAGAGACCATTGCGGTCTGCCGTTCGACGGCTGCTTCACATCCCAATCACGCGGGCGCTTGGCGGCTGATGACCGTGTCGTTGGGACTGCTGGGAAGGATCGATGAAGCCAGGAAAGCGCTTGCCCATACGCTGACGCTGCAACCCGACCTCTCCAGCGCCCATGTCGAAAACAACACGGTCTACGCCAACCCGGCGGACCGCTCGCGCTTTCTCGAGGGGCTGCGGAAAGCCGGCCTGAAAAATTAGCTGCCGACCGCCGCAGGCGCCGCGAGGAAATTGCGCGTGGCGTACCACAGCAGGTGCCGGTTGTTGCTGTAGCCTGGACTGTGCGCGGTGTGCGGCAAAATCACGAACTGGCGGTCCCCGTTTGGCAACTGCTGGAAGAAGTCGACCAGGTCTTCCGTCGTCGAGTTGCCGTCATGGATGCCCCGGATCATGAGCACCGGCGACTGCACCTTCTTGGGATCGACCAGTGGAAGATTGGCGGCCATGTCGAGATAGGTGCCGGTCGGCACCTGGTCGCCGAACTTGAGCTCCATGGCGACGATGGCCTCGGGCACCGCCGGGTCGTAGCTCGCGGCGTGGCCGTCGCGGGTGAAAATCGAGCGGATCATGGCGGCGTCGCGCCTTCGGCGGTTGCTGTTGCGGTAGGCCTCGACCTGCCGCGCGCGATTGCCGATCTCCGGCGCCCCGGTGCCTTTGTAGGTGAAGGCGACCAGCACCAGCCGGTCCACCCGCGCCGGCTCGACCTGCGCGTAGGCGGCGGCGCGGATGGCACCGGACGAGGTGCCGTAGAAATGCATCTTGCTCTGCCCGGTCTCCCGGACCACCACCGGGATGGCGGCCTTGAGGTCCTCGACGCTGCTGGCGATATCCGAGTTGTTTCCCGAACTGCCCGAATAGCCATAACCATCGTGGTCCATGGTCCAGACATCGTAGCCGTAGCGGGCGAACACATTCATGAGCGAGTATTCGCCCTTGCCCGGTATCGTGAGGTCGTACGACGAGCGGGCGGAGTTCGAGGAGCCGTGCACCAGGAACAATAATGGCAGCGGCGGTTCCCCCGGCTTCGGCGCGCCAACCCGCTTGCGCCAGAGGTTGAGCGAAACATCGCCCTTCCTGGCCCAGTATTCGGCGCTCCAGATCGGCCCATCCTCGCCTTGAGCGCCACCCGCTCCGGCGGTCTGTGCGTGCGCGGCGGAGGTGAGGCCGGACACCAGCCCGGCGCCGACGCCGAGCCCCGCCCCCCTGAGGACGGTACGGCGGGCCAACGGCGGAAGCGGCTCTTGGGTCATGGCGTTCTCCAATTTGTGGGCGGGGCCTGGCACTGCTGTTGGCGCGGAAAGCGCCGGCCTTTTTTGAGCCGGTCGATGGCTGGAAATCGGCTCAAATCCTAGCAGATCGCCAGGGCCGCAGGCAGTGGAACGTGCGGCAATTCCATGGCACGCCAGCGAACCTGTCGCAGCGCGAGGCCTCGCGTGCCCCGGCGAGTTTTGCTAGTCGTTGCCGATCGGCTCGGAAAATGCCCGCGCAAGCGGCGGTCGCAACGCCGGGAT
>DASSJW010000995.1:0-3348 GCA_035690995.1 Xanthobacteraceae bacterium | reverse complement strand
GGCGACGGCTTGCACGACGACCACCGGCCCGAATGCCTCCTCGCGCATGAGCCGCGCCTCCGGCGGCGCGCCCACCACGATGGCAGGCCCCAGAATGGCGCCTCGGCGTTCCGGCTTGAGCGCGAGCCGCGCACCCTTGGCAACGGCATCCGCGATCATGCTTTCTACGCGATCGGCGGCCACACTGCTCACCATCGGTCCGACATCGATCGCGGTATCCTCGGGGTCGCCCACCTTGAGCTTCTTGGCGGCGGCCACGAACAGCTCGAGGAAGCGGTCGAAGACCGGCTGCTCCACAATCACGCGCTGCGCCGAGATGCACTGCTGGCCGCTGGCCTCGAAGGCGGCGCCGGCGATGCGGGTTGCCGCGTCGGCAAGGTCGGCGTCGGCGCAGACGATATTGGCGGCGTTGGAGCCGAGCTCGCCGACGAATTTCTTGGCGCCGGCGGCGCGGGCAAGCTCGTTGCCGGCGGCGGTGCTACCGGTGACGGTGACGGCGGCGACCAGCGGATGGGCGGCAAGCAGCTTGGCGGTCTCACGTCCCCCGGGGACGACGTTGAAGAGCCCGTCGGGGACGCCGGCCTTCTTCACCGCCTCCGCCATCAGCAGCGCGACCTCGGTGCCGGGCGGCGACGGCTTGACCACGACCGCGTTGCCGACCGCGAGCGCCGGCGCCACTTTCTGAATGAGCAGATTGGCCGGCCCGTTGAACGGCGTCACTGCGGCGACCACGCCATAAGGCACGCGCGTGGTGAAGCCGAAACGGCCGGCGCCCGCCGCGGTCACGTCGAGCGGCAGCACCTCGCCCATGAGGTGCGGCACTTGCGCGGCGCAGGCGCGCAGGAACACGCCTACGCGCTTCGCCTCGAATGTCGCGGCGCGCCGCGGCTTGCCGATGAAGAGGATGAGCGAGCGCACGACCTCGCTCTCGATCTTGTCGATGGCGTCAGCCGCGGCGAGGAGCCACTCGACCCGCTTGGCGGCGGTCGCGTCCTGATGCTGGAGAAACGCCGCATGCGAGTGCTTGACCGCGGCATCGACCACCTTGGCGTCGGATTCGATCATGTGCGAGGCGACGCTGTCGTCGGTGGGACACACGAGCGGCGACAGCCCGGCGTCGAACTTGGCCGGCCCTCCGATCCAGGGCATCAGCTGCGGTATGGTCATAGGCGCTCCCTTCTCAACTCTTGTTCTGCGGCTGGAGCAAAATCGTTTCGGATTGTATCCCGGTTTCGCCTGGTCTTATCGCGCCGCATGATCCGATCCAAAAAGTCTTTTCGGGATCATTCGTTAAACGTGCTGGCCCTCGCTCAGCGGGATGTCGCGCAGCGTGCTCGGCGCGAACAGCTCCTCCAGCTTGACGCGGCGGTCGGTCAGGCCGTGCTCGTGCGTGTACTGGAGCAGCGCCTCGATCGAGGGTCGGTTCGCCTCGATGCCGTAGGGAAACCAGTCCTCGCCGATGATTTCCCTCTCCTCTTCGAGCAGCGGCTGCAGCCACGCCGACGACACCTTGGGCGAGCCCATGTCGGCGAGGAGCTGATAGGCGTGCTCCTTGGCGCGACAGAGCGCCTTATACATGCTCAGCGCCACCCAGGGGTTGGCCTCGTGGATATCGCGGCGGATCACCACGGTGTGCATGATCGGGTAGATCTTGGTGCGCCGGTAGTAGTCCTTCTCCACCTCGGCATAGTTCGGAAACAACCTGCGGACCTTGGGCGAGCCGCGGCGGAACGCGAGCGGATTGTTCGCCGTCATCATGAAATCGATTTCGCCGCGCTCGAGCAGATCGCCGAGCTCGGTGCCCGCGGGCGCCTGTGTCAAGCGAATATCCGGCGGCAGCTTGCGGCTGAGGCGGTCGGCGCGCCCTTGCACCCATTCGATGTCGCTCGGCTTGACGCCGTATTCGTGCTGCAGGAGCCCACGCATATAGACCGCCGCGGTCATGGTGTATTCGGGCACGCCGCCGCGCTTGCCCTTGAGGTCAGCCGGCGTCTTGATTCCCTTGTCCGTATTGACGAAGAAATAGCCGTGGCGAAAGACACGCGATGGGAACACCGGGATGGCGACGAACGGCGAATCGCCGGTGCTGACCAGCGTGGCGTGGTTCGAGAGCGACATTTCGGAGATTTCGAACTCCTTGAATTGCAGCATGCGCCAGAAGATGTCGGGAGGTTGCGAGGCGATATAGTTCAGGTCGATGCCCTCGGGCTGGATCGAGCCGTCACGCAGCGCGAGCGTGCGATCGTATGGTCCGCAGGCAAATGTGAGACGCAGTTTGCTCATCAGAGTCTCCTGGCCGATATTTCCAACGCTGTGCCGATGCCCGAGGGCTGTCAAGGCAGGGGAGGAATTGGGCGACCGGCGGATCGGGTTTTGCTTGTCGTGATCTTGCTTGTCGGTGGCAGCGGAGATGTTTGCCGGCGCGGTGCGGTCACGTCCGATCCGTGCCTGCCGAATAATGCGTCAATCCGGCTGACATTCTCAGGCTATTCTGCACGGCTTATGCGCTGGCAGGCCATGGGCCAAGTGACGTAGCTTCGGCTGCCGCCGCAGCAACCAAAGAGCGTGGAAAGCAATCGAATGTCCAAGATCTCGCGCCTCATCTCGATCGCCGTCGTGTCACTGCTCGTGCTGACCATGCAAGCGACGGCGGAACATTATCCCGACCGCGTCGTCCGCATCGTCAACCCGTATCCGCCGGGCGGATCGGTGGACGTGATGGCGCGCATCCTGGCGCAGAAGCTCTCGGACAATCTGGGCCAGCAATTCATCGTCGAGAACCGTTCCGGCGGTGGCGGCAACACCGGCAGCGACTACGTCGCCAAGGCCGAGCCCGATGGCTACACGCTGCTGTTCACCGCGCCGGGACCGCTCACCGTCAACCAGACGCTCTACACCAAGCTCGCGTTCGACCCGGCCAAGGACTTTGCTCCCATCGCGCTGTTTGCGACCGCGCCCATTGTGTTGATCGTAAACCCCGCCGTGCCGGCGAACAACGTGCAGGAGCTGATCGCGCTCGCAAAGAGAGAGCCGGGCAAGATCAACTTCGCCTCGGCGGGCAACGGCACCACCAATCACCTCTCCGGCGAGCTGTTCAAGAGCCGGGCCAACATCGACATCGTGCACGTGCCCTATCGCGGGGCGGGGCCGGCGATGAACGACATTGTCGGCGGGCACGTCCAGATGTTCTTTGACCTGATGCCGGTGGTGCTGCCGCAAATCGCCACCGGCAAGGTGCGGGCGCTCGCCAATGCCGGCGCCAAGCGGCCCTCGGCGCTGCCTGACGTGCCCACCATCGCCGAGCAGGGCCTCGCCGGCTTCGACGCCTCGTCCTGGTACGGCCTCGTC
>DASSJW010000994.1:0-2019 GCA_035690995.1 Xanthobacteraceae bacterium | reverse complement strand
GGCGGAGCGAGGCCATGACGTGACGCTGTTCGGCGGATCATCCCAAGTTGGCGGGAAGCTGCGCTGGGAGGCCGGGCTTCCCGGCAGGGCGGAGCATTTCCCCGTGATCGCCTGGATGGAGCGGCAGGCCCGACGCGCGGGCGTGAAGACCGGGCTTGGGCGCGCGGCGACCGCAAGTGACATTCTCGCCATCAACCCGGACACCGTGGTTGTGGCGACGGGCGCCCATCAGCGCCGCCCGAACGATTTTGTCGGCGACGGCGTCAGTGCGCGCGACTGGGAGGCACGCTCGAACAGCGGCCGTGTGGATGCGACGGCGGTGCTGCTCGACATGGATCACAGTGCCGCAACCTATGCTGTGGCGGATGCGCTCGCGCGAGACTATCGCCGGCTCGTCTTGCTCACACCACGGCAGCAGATCGCGCGCAACGTCAACTATTGCAGCGCGATCGGCATCCACCGCAGGCTCTATGAGGCGAATGCCGAGATCGTTCTGTCGGCGGAGCCGGTTTCTTTTCGCGCTGGCCGGCTCACTTGGCGCAACGTCTTCACCGGGCGAACCCAGGACCTCGACGACGTCGGGGTGTTCGTCTGGTCGACGCCGCGCGTTGCCGATGATGCCGTCGCGAAGCAGCTTTGTGCCATGGGCATCGACACCCGGCTGATCGGAGACTGCATGGCGCCGCGCAATCTCCTTTGCGCCATTCACGAGGGAGAGGCTCTCGCCTTGGCGCTCTGACAAATTCACCAGAGATTGAAGCCGATCTTCATGTTTGAACGCGCGCTCAACATAGTCTGGATTCTGCTCGGGGGCGCCGCGGCCGCCTATGCGTGGACGCTCGGCCTTGTCGGTCCGTCCGGGCCCGACAGCGGATTGTTTCCCTTTATCTCGGCGCTGATCGTGATGGGCGCGGGCGTTGTGCTGCTGTTGCGGCCTTCGGTCGAGGCTGCCGCACCTGACTTTCCGCGCGGCGCGGCGCTGGCGCGCGTGCTCGGCGTCGCCGCCGGCCTCGCATTCATGGCGGCCAGCATTCCCTATCTGGGATTTGCGGTCGCCGGCTTCGTCACCATGATCATTCTGCTGCGCGCGGTCGAGAAATCCGGCTGGGTTTTCTCGATCTCTTTGGCCTTCATCTCCGTCGTCGTTGTCGTCTGGCTGTTCGGCCGGGTCCTGGGCATGACCTTGCCCCGTGGTCCGTGGGGCTGGTGAGATATGGACGCGGTCGGCGGACTTCTCACCGGGTTCGGCGTCATCCTGACGCCCGAGAACCTTTACCTCTGCTTTCTGGGCAGCCTGATCGGGACACTGGTTGGCGTGCTCCCGGGCGTCGGTCCGCTCGCGGCGCTGGCCTTGCTGTTGCCGATCACGTTCACACTGAGCCCGGTCGGCGGGATGGTGATGCTCGCCTCGATCTTCTACGGCGCGATGTATGGCGGCTCGACGACCTCGATCCTGCTGAACATACCGGGCGAGGCCGCGTCTGTCGTGACGTGCTTCGACGGTCACCAGATGGCGAAGCAGGGACGCGCCGGCGCGGCGCTGGGCATCGCGGCGATCGGCTCCTTCGTGGCGGGCACGCTCGGCGTTATCGTGATGACGTTCTTCGCGCCAGCCATCGCGGCGGTGGCCATCCGCTTTGGACCCCCTGAGAACTTTGCCCTGATGGTGCTCGGCGTTATCTGCACACTCTATATGATCGGCGGCTCGTTGGTGAAGGGCGTGCTGATGGTGGCGCTTGGATTTCTCACCGCGGCGATCGGCATCGACGTGGTCAACGGCCGCGAGCGCTTCACCTTCGGCTCGATCGATCTCTCCGCGGGCATCGAGCTGTTGGCTGTCGTCATCGGGCTGTTCGGCGTGACCGAGGTTCTGAGCAACGTCGAGAGGATCGTCAAAAGCACCGTTGTGACCGACCGCATTCGCGGCCTGTGGCCGACGCTCGCGGACTGGCGCGCGTCGTGGCGGCCGATGCTTCGCGGCAGCGGGCTTGGATTCTTCCTGGGCCTGGTCCCCGGCGG
>DASSJW010000993.1:0-11797 GCA_035690995.1 Xanthobacteraceae bacterium | reverse complement strand
AACCCCGCGCCCATGTGCCCAGGCGATCGGCGGGGTCGGGATGATGGCGCTCCAGCATCCGGCCGAGATCGATGCGATCGTCGGCAGAATAGATGAAGGGATAGCTCACCGCTTCCGAGGCGATCTGAAAGGCCGGTTCTTCCACCGCATACGTCTCCAGCCGCAGGCTGCTTTCAATGCGCAATTCGGTTGCGGGTTCGGCGAACGATGCGATGGCGATCGAATTGCCGAACACGTCGTGGATCCAGCGCAGTGTCGCCGGCGGCGACAACGTCAAACTGGTTTGCATGAGACGAAGGTCGTGGCTGTCCCGGGGACGCAGCATCAGTCGATGGTCCCCCAGCCTGACCGGACGACGGTAGCGATAGACGGTGGTGTGCCGGACATTGAGAACAGTCAAAAGCAACGCTCCCGCGCATCAATCGGCACGTCCGAGCTTGCCGCGGACAAGATCATATCGCTGCCGCATGGCCAATGCGGTTGCGCCAAGCGAGATCGGAATCGCGGTCTCGCGATGGCGAGGCGGCCAATCCACGTCCCGGGTCACTCCTCGGAAGCAATGTTGCTCATTAAGTGGCTCGAAAATAGGATGGATTGTTCGTTCGAATGGAATTTGTCCAAACTATCAAGCGGACGTAACACCGAAATACAAAGAAACCAGTCTCTGCTTAGTAATATCTTGTCGCACCCGAGAAAACTACTGTCGTAGTCTATGGACGGTCGGCGCAAAATATTCTATCACCCCCGATCAGATCGACCCAGCAACCGCATCAAGCCCCAGACTTTGGGGAATGATCAAAGGGTGTGAGCGGGCTTCTGGGTTCGCCGCTTGTCGCCGTTTCGATTGCCCCCGCAACGCTGATTATCGGCAAAACGTCCTGCGTGCTCGTGAAGCGTGCTGCATCACCCGGGCGCGCAACGGGGTGCAAATGCCTGAGCGAAAGAGTTCGCGATGGCTCGCCTTCAGGTTCACCAGGTTTAGGCATGCGGCGGCCGTACGACGTTCTCAGCGCCGCGAGCAATTCACACGACAGATGGATCCGACATTGGAAAATACCGAACCTCATGCTGGCGCTGCCGCCGCGTCGTCCGACGTGCTGGCCTGGACGAAAATTCTTGCGCGCTACCGCGAACCGAGCCGCACCCGCAGCATCACCGAGCTCGTCATCACGATCGTGCCGTTGGTCCTGCTCTGGGTCTTGATGTGGGCGACGCTGGATCTGGGCTACTGGTTCTGCCTGTTGCTGGCGGTACCGGCCGCGGGCCTGCTGGTGCGCGCGTTCATGATTCAGCATGATTGCGGCCACGGCGCCTTCTTCCGCCATCGACTGGCGAACGATTGGGTGGGGCGCGTCCTGGGTGTCCTGACCTTGACGCCGTACGACTTCTGGCGGCGAACGCACGCGATCCACCACGCGAGCTCGGGCAATCTCGATCAACGCGGCATCGGCGACATCGACACGCTCACCGTGCGCGAATATCTGGCGCTGTCGCGATGGGGCCGGCTGCGCTATCGGCTGTACCGTCACCCGCTCGTCATGTTCGGCATCGGTCCGGCCTATTTGTTCATTCTGCAGCACCGGCTGCCGGTGGGCCTGATGCGCCGCGGCTGGCAGCCGTGGCTCAGCACCATGGCGACCAACGCGGCGATCGCCGGCGTGATCGGCACGGTGATATTTTTTGTCGGCATCGGTCCGTTCCTGCTGGTGCATCTGCCGATCATGCTGCTTGCAGCGTCCGTCGGGGTCTGGCTGTTCTATGTTCAGCACCAGTTCGAGGACACATTCTGGGCCGAGGACCGGGCCTGGAACGTGCAGACCGCCGCGCTCCACGGCAGCTCGCACTACGACTTGCCCGGCATCCTGCGCTGGTTTTCGGCCAATATCGGCGTGCACCACGTCCACCACCTCTGCAGCCGAATCCCCTACTACCGGCTGCCCGAAGTGCTGCGCGCGCACCCCGAGCTTGTCGCCACAGGTCGCCTCACCCTGATCGAGAGCCTTTGCTGCGTGCGCCTCGTGCTTTGGGACGAGGGCAAGCGTCGCCTCATCTCCTTCCGTGAGATGGGCGATCGTTACATTCGGTGAGCGCAAGCCCGGAAGTCCGCCGCCGCACCAGGGAGCCGGTTCCGTAGTTGGCAGGCCCTCGCGGCCCCTTCGGTTTGAGGTTCCTAAACCAGTCGGCGGCTACAGTTGTGGAACCTCAGTCCACCGCAACGAGTGCAGCCCGCCGATTGGACAGGGGCGGCGGTCCGTGCCACAGGAAAGGCCGTTCGGTGCGATTTTGTTTGATTCCGCCCGGTGCTATGGTGCACCGAGGCTGATCCGGCTGGTCGGGACGCCCCTGGCGGGGGCATCACGTCGAGAATATCGGGGCTGGGACATCGTGAATCGCCGCTTTCAGCTCGTCTTGATCAAGCCGTCCCATTACCACGATGACGGCTATGTCATCCGCTGGTGGCGGGCGCTGATCCCCTCCAATTCCCTCGCCTCAGTCTACGGCCTCGCCCTCGATTGCGCCCGGCGGCACGTGCTCGGCGACGACGTCGAGATCGACATCGACCTGATCGACGAGACCAATACCCGCGTCAACATCCCGAAGCTGATCCGCCGCTTCCGCCGCCACGACAATTTCGGGCTGCTGGCGCTGGTGGGGGTGCAGTCGAACCAGTATCCGCGCGCCCTTGATATCGCGCGTCCCTTCCGCGCGGCGGGCGTTCCGATGGCGCTTGGGGGATTTCACGTCTCCGGCTGTCTGTCGATGCTCGACGGCAAGGCGATCGACCTCGATCTCGCGCGCGATCTCGGCATTTCCATTTTTGCCGGCGAAGCCGAGGAGCGGCTCGAAGTCGTCCTTCAGGATGCCGCGCAGGGGCGACTGAAGCCGCTCTACAACTTCATGAAGGACCTTCCTTCGATCGGCGGCACGCCGATCCCCTTCCTGCCGCATCAATTCGTCAGGCGCACCGCCGGCACCAATACCAGCTTCGATGCCGGCCGCGGCTGCCCGTTTCAGTGCTCGTTCTGCACCATCATCAACGTGCAGGGGCGCAAGTCGCGCTTCCGAACGCCCGACGATATCGAGAAAGTCGTGCGCGACAATTGGGCCCAAGGCATCTCGCGGTTCTTCATCACCGACGACAACTTCGCCCGCAACAAGGAATGGGAAGCGATCTACGACCGGCTCGCCAAACTGCGCGAGGTCGACAAGATTCCGCTCGGGCTGATGATCCAAGTGGATACGATGTGCCACAAGATCCCGAACTTCGTGGAGAAGTCCAAGCGGGCGGGCGTCACGCGCGTGTTCATCGGGTTGGAGAATGTCAACCCGGACAATCTGATCGCCGCCAAGAAACGGCAGAACAAGATCACGGAATATCGCAGGATGCTGCTCGCCTGGAAGGCGCAGAGCATCTTCGTCTATGCCGGCTATATTCTAGGGTTCCCCGGCGACACGCCGGCATCGATCCGGCGCGACATCTCGATCATCAAGCGCGAGCTTCCGCTCGACATGCTCGAGTTCAACATCCTCACCCCGCTTCCCGGCTCCGAAGATCACAAGGTGCTGTGGGGGAAAGGGGTCGACATGGATGCCGATCTCAACAAATACGACCTCGAGCACGCGGTCACCGATCATCCGAAAATGACGCGGGAGGAGCTGGAGGCGATCTATCAGGAGGCCTGGTCGATCTACTATACGCCGGAGCACATCGAGACGCTGCTGCGTCGCGCGGTCGTCACCAAAATCCCATTGATGAGCTTCATCAAGGTGCTGGTGCAGTTCACCACCATGATGCAGGTGGAAAAGGTGCATCCGTTGCAAAGCGGGCTGTTCCGGCTCAAGCACATTGCGGAGCGCCGGCCCGGACTGCCGCGCGAATCCGCGCTCGCCTTCTATCCGAGCTTTCTGTGGAGCCTGGTCGCCAACAATCTCAAGCTCATCTCGACCATCTGGTGGATGCTCAAGCTCAAGCGCCGGATCGAGCGCGACCCCGACCGGTATCGCTACATGGACCAGGCGCTTACGCCGGTGCGCGACGACGACGAGGAGACGCTCGACCTCCTCACCAAGACCGAAGGCGGGAGAGCCGCCGTCGCCCATCAGAAAAAAATCGAGGAGCTCACCCACGCTGCGGTGGGATGACCCCCTCGGGTTCTTGCCGGAGGCTGGCTGTCGCCCCGCGCCGCGGAAGGCGACAGCCACTCCATCACAGCCACTCCATCAGAGCTGCTTGAGCAGGGCGTCGCCGCCGGACACCTCGACCTTGCCCGGCGCTTCCTCGACGTTGAGCTTCTTCACCACGCCATCCTCGACCAGCATGGCATAGCGCTTCGACCGCGTGCCCAGACCGTTGCCCGAACCGTCGAAGGTGAGGTCGATGGCCTTGGCGAATTCACCGTTGCCGTCGGCCAGGAATTCGACCTTGTCGGCGGCGGTCGCCTTCTTCCACGCGTCCATCACGAAGATGTCGTTGACCGAGGTGACGGCGATCGTGTTGACGCCCTTGGCCTTGATCGCATCGGCGTTCTGCGTGATCGACGGCACGTGCATCTTGTGGCAGGTGCCGGTGAAGGCGCCGGGCACCGCAAACAGCGCAACCTTCTTGCCCTTGAAGATTTCGTCCGTTGTCTTCCAGCCCGGCCCCTCGGCCGTCATCACGCGGAACTTCGCCTCCGGCAATCGATCGCCAACTTTGATGGGCATGATTTCATCCTCTCGTTTGCGGTTGAACGTTTGTTTTAAGCCTGTCCGACTAGTGCGGTGGATTTTAAGTTCCTACCCTGTAACCGCAACTTCGCTTAGGAACTTAAAATCCAAAACCGCACTAAGAATCGTAAATTTGCTAGTGTCCCTCGATTCCGAAGTTCGCATCAGACGGCGCCGCGAGGGTTTGCGAACTTCGGAATCGGGACACTAGCAGGCGGCCCGGGCGCACGGCACACCGGAGGCAAATTACCGCGCCCGGCGAATTAGTCGAGGTGGGTCTGGACCTCGATGGCAGCGTCCCCGGCGATCGCCGTGAGGGTGATGGCGGCGCCCTCATATTTCGCCCCGGGCGGTGCACCGTCGAGGTCGAACGCGAAGCGGTGCAAGCCCGCAGGTGCACCTTCGGTCTGCGCGGGCACCGGCAGCGCCCAGTCCGGCGCGGGCCCCTCGGCGAACAGGACGGGAGTGGTGCCGGGTGGCGCAGCGACGTCGACGATGATGCGCGGCCGACCGCCGCCATCCTCGCGCCGCACCGATTTGATGGCGAGCGCGGTGCCCTGCCCGAGGGCGACTTTCCGCGGTATCCGTGCGGCGGCCGCCGCGAGTGCGGCATCCTGGGATGAGGGGCCACCGGTGAGCAGCAGCTCGGCCTTGCCCTCGGCCGGCACGCACAGCTTTTCGCACACCGCATAATCGAGCTTGAGGTGCAACAGCACCGGCTTCGATACATCCTGCGGCACGATCGCAAGCGGCAGGATGACGTCGCCGGTATAGCCGATCGCCACCATGCCCTCTTCCGGGATGCGCTGCGGCGCCGGCCACAGGACTTCGACCGCCTTGACGTTCTGCGATCCAGCAAAGTCAAAGCGCGGCGGCACGCCGGCATCGCCCGGGTAACGCCAATAGGTGTGCCAGCCCAGCTTGAGTCGAATTCCGAGCCCGGCGCGCATGGGGGTGGTCTGGCCGGCCGGCGACGAGCCCGCGACCAGGCGGATGGCGCTGCGCGCATCGCCGTCCCAGCGCGACGCGTCGTCGGCTGCGGTGGCGGGGCTCGCGGCGATCAGCACCGTCGCGCACAAGGCGATGACGCGAGGCGCGGCGGTCGGTCGCAGCCGATCAAATCCGGTGGTCATGAGAGCTCGCTCTACGGGGGAAACTTTTGCCGCACCACTGAATTCATCGTGAGCGGACGGCTGCGGAACCGGCCCGCCTCTGGAAACGGACGCGAATGTTACACATATCCGCTCGGCTCGCATCGGCGTGAAATGTGGCACGAACGATGCATGGGCGGGTTGACCACGCGTTGTTGCAATCGGCATCCAATCAGGTAGCATTTCACGATGAAATTCAGTCGCAAGACAGGAACGCGAGGTGATGGCGAAGGGCCGACGCCCGGCGCGGATCCTGACGTCCCTTCGGCGGAACCTGGCGCACTCGGCAAGCCGGCTAAATCCAAGCCGCGCAAGACTTCGAAGCGCGGGTATCTCGACGGCCAGATGCTGATCGCAATGCCGTCGATGGGCGATGATCGCTTCGCGCGGAGCGTGATCTACGTCTGTGCTCATTCGACTGAAGGCGCGATGGGAATCATCGTCAACCAGCCGGCGGCCCATATCAGTTTTTCCGATCTCCTGGTGCAGCTCGACGTGGTTCCGGCGGCGGACCTGATCCAGCTTCCGGGAGCCGTTGACGGCGTGAAGGTGCTCAAGGGTGGGCCGGTCGATACCCAGCGCGGTTTCGTGCTGCACTCGAGCGACTTCTTCATCGAGAACTCCACGCTCCCGATCGACGAAGGCGTCTGCCTCACCGCGACCCTCGACATCCTCAAGGCGATCGCACGCGGCAACGGCCCGCAGAGCGCGATCCTCGCGCTCGGCTATGCCGGCTGGGCGCCCGGCCAGCTCGAGAACGAGATCCAGCATAACGGCTGGCTGCATTGCTCGGCCGACGCCGAGTTGATCTTCGGGCCGGATACCAGCGGAAAATACGACAAGGCGCTGAAGAAGATCGGTATCGATCTCGGCATGCTCTCGAGCGAGGCCGGACACGCCTGAGGCGCCCGGCCGGGACGGATTGACGTCCGCCGCCGAAGCTTCGCCCGCATTTGCCGGCCGCTGTTGCCCGCCTGGGTCGCGCCGGACATCCGCGACGTCACACCCGCGAAGGGACTATTGGATGTCGTGGCGGCGCCTGCGCGGACGCTACTGGACGAGGCGTTTGCGCGGGGCAGGATCGCTTTGCTCGACCGGCGCCTCGGCCTGGAGCAGGTCCTCGGCATCCTCCGCGCTCATCGGCTCGCCGAAGTGCAGCCCCTGGGCGAACTCGCAACCCAACTGATAGAGCTCGACCGCATCCGAGTCGGTTTCAACGCCCTCGGCCACCACCTCCATTCCGAGGTCGTGCGCGAGCGAGATGATCGAGCGCAGGATCAGCGGCCGCGAACCCTTGCCGTTCGCGCGCACGAAAGACTGATCGATCTTGATGGTGTCGAACGGAAACCGCTGCAGATAGGCGAGCGAAGAGTGGCCGGTGCCGAAATCGTCGAGGGCAAGGCCGGCGCCGAGATCGCGGATCCGCTGCAGCATCTGCGCCGCATGCTCGGGATTTTCCATGACCAGCGATTCCGTGAGTTCCAGCTTGAGCGTGCCGCGCGCGAGACCGGCGCGCGATACCACGGTTCGCAGATCATGGATGAGGTCCTGCCGGAGCAAATGCCGCGACGACACGTTGACGCTGGCGAAGACCGGGTCGCGCTGGCGAAGACCGCGTTGCCAGATGCTGAGCTGGCGCGCGGCGCGTTCCAGCATGAACATGCCGAGATCGACGACGAGGCCGACTTCCTCGGCCGCGGCGATGAATTCGGAAGGGGAGCAGCGGCTCATCTTGGGGTGGTTCCAGCGCGGCACCGCCTCGAAGCCGGCGACCGAGCGGTCCTCGAGCCGCACGATCGGTTGATAAGCCATCGTGATCTCGTCGCGCTCGATCGCCTGGCGCAGCTCGGATTCGAGCGTCGCACGATCGTCCTTGCGTGCCCGCATCGACGGCTTGAATATCTCGATGCGATCACCGCCGATGCGCTTGGCGTGGTACATCGCAAGCTCGGCGTCCTTGAGCACCTCGTCGGCGCGGTGCGGTTGCCCGTCGCTGAGCGCGATGCCCATCGAAGCCGCGAGCGTCAGCTCGCGGTCATTGAAGGTGATGGGCGCGCGCAGTCCTTTGCGCAGGGTCTCGGCGAACGCGATGATGCGCTCGGACTCCCGCTCCGACAGCAGGATGAGCGCGAACTGGTCGCCGGCCAGGCGCGCCAGCGTGTCCTGCGGCTTCAGCAGGCGCCCGAGCCGTCGCGCCAGCGTCAACAGGATCGAGTCGCCGACCGCGATGCCGACGGAATCGTTGACCTGCTTGAAGCGGTCGAGATCGATCACGATCACCGTGGGCTTGATCGCGGGGTCGGCCTTGGCGAATGCGAGCACGCTCTCCAGCCGGTCGAGGAAGAGTTCGCGATTGGGCAGGCCGGTCAGATTGTCATGCACCGCATCATGCAGAAGCCGCTCCTCGGCGTTCTTGAACTCGGTGACGTCGGTGAGCGTGCCGACCAGCCTCACCACCTCGCCATCCGATCCCACCACCGGCCGCGCCTTGAGCGCGAACCAGAGATAATGGCCGTCGGGCGTGCGCAGCCGAAAGTCCTGGCTCAAGCGGCCGCGCCGTTGCTCCAGCACGCTGTCGAGCACGGCGCGGAAGCGGTCGCGGTCGAGCGGATGCAGCACCTCCAGCCAGCCTGCGGCGGGGCCTTCGAGCGAGCCGCGCTTGAGCCCGAGCAGCGCCTCGGTCTCGGGACTGGTGAAGACCTTGTCGGCGGATACGTCCCAGTCCCAGATCATGTCGCCGGCGCCGGTGAGCGCCAGCGCCCGGCGTTCGACGTCGGAGACGATGCCGGTGGTCACGCCTCCGGCAAAGGCGTGCTGCATGACCGTGAAGCCGATGAGCATCACGATCAGCACGAGCCCGCCCAGAAGCGCGGGGCCGACGATGTCGTTGGTGATGACGGCCATCACCGCCAGCGCGGCCGCGAAGACCCAGACCACCAGCAGAAACCAGGTCGGGATCAGCAGGACGGCGCGATCGAAGCCATGGAAGGACAGATAGACGACGAGGCCGAAGCCCAGCACTGCGACGGCGACGAGCGAGACGCGCGCAATCCCGGAGGCGACAGGCGGCTCGTACAGCGCAAGCCCAACGAGCGCCGCCAGGAAGGCGAGCCAGGCGATGGTGATGTGGGCGTAGCGCACGTGCCAGCGATTGAGATTGAGATAGGCGAACAGGAACACGACCAGCGTGGCCGCGAGTATCGCCTCGCCCGATGCGCGCCAGATTTGCTCGGAGTCCGGAGACAGCGCGAACACCTTGCCCCAGAAGCCGAAGTCGATGCCGATATAGACGAGCACCGCCCAGCCGAGCGCGGCGGCCGCCGGGAACATGATGCTGCCCTTGACCACGAACAGAATGGTCAGGAACAGCGCCAGCAGCCCGGCAATTCCGATCACGATGCCGTGGTAGAGCGTGATGCTGTTGACCTTGTCCTTGTACGCCTCGGGCTCCCACAAATAGAGCTGGTTCAGCTTGTCCCCGCGCAACTCCAGCACGTAGGTCATGACGCTGCCGGGATCGAGCGTGATGCGGAAAATATCGGCGGTGGCGCTGTCTTGGCGATCGGGGCGTTCGCCGCTCGAGGTGATGCTGGCAACCCGGGACCGTCCGAGGTCGGGCCAGAACACGCCCGATCCCACCATGCGGTAGTGCGGCACGACGATCAGTCGCTCGATCTGTTCGTCGCCGGGGTTGGCCAGCGCGAACACGGCCCAATTGGTATTCCCTTCACGCGCGCGCACGTCCATGCGGCGGATGATGCCGTCGGGGCCCGGCGCGGCCGAGACGAGGAGCCGATCGGTCTCGGTGCGGTGGCGTTCGGCGGCGTCGGTGAGATCGATGGCGCGCGCGTCGGTGCGCACATTGATCGCCTCGACCGCCCGCACGGGAGAAAGGCCGACCACGATCATGGCCAGCATGGCCGCTAGGCAGGCGCGGACCAAATGCAACCGACGTCCTCCCAGCTTCAACCCTGTCGACCCCAGCTTCGCCGGACTGACGCAGTTCCGCGCGCGAAGTGACGCTAGCCAACTTTACGTCGATTTCGCGGCCCACGCGACCGGAAAGGGCCCCCAAAGCCCCCGCTTTGAGTACCGGGACGGCGGCATAAGTGCAAGAAATTCAATTGATTATCGTGCCGCACCGGCCCACCTCCGGGCGCCGGCGGCAAGCGCGGCCACCCCCTAGACCACCAGCACGATCTTGCCGATATGCGTGCTGCTTTCCATTTTGGCATGCGCGGCGCCGGCTTGCGCAAGCGGGAAGGTGCTGTCGATCACCGGTCGGACCGTGGCCGCAGCTATGAGCGGCAGGACGTGCTCCTCCACGCCGCGCGCGATCGACGCCTTGTCCGCAATCGAGCGCGAGCGCAGCGTCGAACCCGTGTGGGTCAGGCGCTTGAGCATGAGGCGGCGGAAATCGACCGTGCTCTTCGGGCTGCCCTGGAAGGCGATCTGCACGATCCGCCCGTCGACCGCCGCCGCTTCATAGTTGCGCTCGATGTAGTCGCCGCCGACCATGTCGAGGACGACGTCGGCGCCTTTTCCACCGGTGGCGGCCTTGGTGGCCGCGACGAAATCTTCGGCCTTGTAGTTAACGGCCAGGTCGGCGCCGAGCTTGCGGCAGGCCTCGCACTTCTCCGCCGACCCCGCGGTGGTGATCACACGAGCGCCGAACGCCTTGGCAAGCTGGATCGCCGCCGTGCCAATGCCGGATGAACCGCCATGCACCAGCAGGGTTTCTCCGGCCTGCAGACGGCCGCGCTCGAAGGTGTTGTGCCAGACCGTGAAAAACGTCTCCGGGATGGCGGCGGCTTCGACGGCTGAGAGCCCGGGCGGCACCGCAAGACAGTGGCTTTCATGCGCCAGGCAATATTCGGCATAGCCGCCGCCCACCACCAGCGCCATGACCTTGTCGCCGGGCTTCCATCGCTTGACGCCGGCGCCGAGCGCGACCACCTCGCCGGCGATTTCAAGACCGGGGATCTCGGTCGCGCCCTTGGGCGGCGGATAGAGGCCTTGCCGCTGCATGACGTCGGGGCGGTTCACGCCGGCGGCGGCGACTTTCACCAGCACCTCGCCTGCGGCCGGCTGCGGCACCGCACGCTGCTCCGGCACGAGCATTTCCGGCCCGCCAGGGGCGCGGATCGCGATCACGGTCATCTGGGCGGGCAGTGCTGGCATCGGGCCGATCCTCGGGCTCATCTCATCGCGCGCACGCTCGGGAAAACGCGATTTCGCGTCCTGAAAATGCGCGATCGACTTCTGTCTAAAGGCGGGCCGGGTGTGTGACAACCGCGCCCGGGGCCGCTATTTTCCGGCTCTCTATCCGGAGGCGAGCGATGCCGGTCAGCGATGATGACGACCGCCCGAAGAAGAAGATCGTCCACGAGATCGGACAGGAGCTGGCGCTGCTTTCGATCCGTGAGCTCGAGGAGCGCATCGTGCTGTTGAACGAGGAAATTGGGCGGCTGCAAGCGGCGATCGCAAGCAAGCAGGGTTCGCGCAGCGTCGC
Source organism: Xanthobacteraceae bacterium (assembly GCA_035690995.1). Classification (GTDB taxonomy): domain Bacteria; phylum Pseudomonadota; class Alphaproteobacteria; order Rhizobiales; family Xanthobacteraceae; genus VAZQ01. The sequence goes on along the minus strand of DASSJW010000993.1, from coordinate 427 downwards.
CGATCAGTTCTTCAAGAAGTAGGCAGTGCAGGTGGGAGCCTGTGCCGCGCGCGGCGATCGCCACCTTGCCGAATTACTGCAAAGCTTAAGGCCCTGTTAAGCTTTCGCGACCATTACTAATACGTCCATCTTCTGGACATCGAGTGGCTCCTGTCCACTCTGTTTGACGCCTCCCTGTTTAGACTTTGAGCCGCCGGCAATGGCGGCTCCTTTTTTAGGCCGAGCCGGGTCCAGACGTTGCTGCGGCGACCGCGTCTCGGCGGTCCCTCGACCTGACGGCGGGGTTTCGACGGGACTTTGCCGTACTATAATACCCTGGCAACTATATCTGAACCTTTGTTTTGCTCGCGCTGGACAGCAGGTCCCCGCCTGCGCCATGCTTCCGGCCTCGCCAGGGGCTGGCGCAAAAGTAAAAAATCTGTGTGTG
>DASSJW010000992.1:0-2322 GCA_035690995.1 Xanthobacteraceae bacterium | reverse complement strand
GTGCTGCCGGGCATCGGCACGGTCGCAACCATCGCGATGCTGCTGCCGATCACCTTCGGTCTGCCGCCGGTGGGCGCGCTGATCATGCTCGCCGGCATCTATTACGGCGCGCAGTACGGCGGCTCGACCACGTCGATCCTGGTCAACATCCCAGGTGAGGCGACGTCGGTGGTCACCGCGCTCGACGGTCACCAGATGGCCCGACAGGGACGCGCCGGCGCCGCGCTCTCGATCGCGGCAATCGGCTCGTTCTTTGCCGGTTGCGTGGCAACGGTGCTGGTGGCGGCACTCGGCGCGCCGCTGACCGGCCTCGCGCTGCTGTTCGGCCCGGCCGAGTATTTCTCGCTCATGGTTCTCGGCCTGATCTTTGCGGTCGTGCTGGCGAAGGGCTCGGTGCTCAAGGCAGTCGCCGTCATCGTCCTCGGCCTGTTGTTGTCGATGGTCGGCTCCGATCTCGAGACCGGCGCCGGCCGCATGACCTTCGATCTCGCGGAACTCGCCGACGGCATCGGCTTCGCCAACATCGCCATGGGCGTGTTCGGGTTCGCGGAGATCGTTCGCAATCTCGAACTGCCGGAGGAGAGTCGCGACGTCCTGCACGCCAAGGTCAGCGGACTGATGCCGACCCGCAAGGATCTGATCGACTCGTCGGGCGCGATCGCCCGCGGCACCATCGTCGGGTCGCTGCTCGGCATTCTGCCGGGCGGCGGCGCGGTGATCGCATCGTTCGCCGCCTATACGTTCGAGAAGAAGATGTCGAAGACGCCGCAGCGTTTCGGCAACGGCGCCATCGAGGGCGTCGCGGCGCCGGAAAGCGCCAACATCGCGGCGGCGCAGACCTCGTTCATCCCGCTGCTGACCCTCGGCATCCCGCCCAACGCGGTGATGGCGCTGATGGTCGGCGCCATGACCATCCACGGCATCGTGCCGGGGCCGCAGGTCATGACCAAGCAGCCGGAGCTGTTCTGGGGCATGATCGCGTCGATGTGGCTGGGCAACCTGATGCTCGTCGTCATCAACCTGCCGCTGGTCGGCGTCTGGGTCACGCTCCTGCGCGTTCCCTATCGGCTGCTCTATCCCTCGATCATCGTGTTCTGCTGCATCGGGGTGTACTCCATCAACAACTCCCCGTTCGACGTCACCATCGCGGCGATATTCGGGGTGATCGGGTATTGGCTGATCAAGCACGACTTCGAGCCGGCGCCCATGCTGCTCGGCTTCGTGCTGGGGCCGCTGATGGAGGAAAACCTCCGGCGGGCGATGCTGATCGCGCGCGGCGATTGGACGGTGTTTTTCACCCGCCCGATCTCTGCGGTCTTGCTCATCACCGCTATCGTGCTGCTGGTCATCGCCGCGCTGCCCAAGATCCGGCGTCGCCGCGACGAGGTCTTCGTCGAGTAGGGCGCGATCGTCGCTCGGACTGCGACAAGTTACCACCACGCGGCGCCCCCAAGGGACGCCGCGTGGTGCTAGCATGCGCCACTATCGCCCTTAGTATGATGGCGTTGGCGCCAAAGAAGCATGCATATAGCTGAAGCAATAAGAAGCATGCTCAGAGCGAGAGGAAACGATCATGCTTAGCATCCTGTCTCGGCTGCTGGTTGCCGGCTTTGCGCTCGGCCTTGCAGCGTTCCCCGCCGCGGCACAGACCGATTACCCGCGGCGCCCGATCACCCTGATCGTGCCGTTCGCGGCCGGCGGGCCGACCGATGTCATTGCCCGCATCGCCGCCGATCACATGACCCGCACCCTCGGGCAGCCGATCGTGATCGAGAATATCGTCGGCGCCGGCGGCACCACCGCCTCGACCCGCGCGGCACGCGCCGCGCCCGATGGCTACACCATCGAGATGGGGCATATGGGCACCCACGCCGCCTCGGTCGCGCTTTATCCGAACCTGGCCTACAAGCCGGATGTGGACTTCGCGCCGATCGGGCTGGTGGCCGGGACGCCGGTCCTGATCCTGGCAAAAAAGGACTTTCCTCCGAAGGATCTGAAGGAATTCGTCGCCTACGTGAAGGCGAATGTGGACAAGCTGAACATGGCGCATGCCGGCGTCGGCTCGGTGTCGTTCACCACCTGCCTGTTGCTCAATTCGATCCTCGGCATCAAACCGACCTCGATCCCGTTCAATGGAACCGGACCGGCGCTGACGGCGCTGATCTCCGGTCAGGTCGATTACATGTGCGACCAGATCGTCAATATCGTCCAGCAGGTGCAGGCCGGACAGATCAAGGCCTATGCGGTCGGCACGGCCGAGCGCAATCCGGCCTTGCCCAATGTTCCGACCAGCAAGGAAGCGGGATTGCCGGAATTCCAGGC
>DASSJW010000991.1:0-5548 GCA_035690995.1 Xanthobacteraceae bacterium | reverse complement strand
GGGCGGCTTGAAATACTGGCTCGAGCAGATGGGCAACCGCGCCGCATTCGCCTTCCACCGCGAGCTGGTGACGGAATTCTACCTTCCCTACCTCCACATCTTGAATCCGATCGTCTTTCTTGCCGAATTGACCTTCGCCGTTTCATTGATGCTCGGGCTCGGAGTTCGTCTGGTCAGCAGCCTCGCGATCATTTTCGTGTTGCACCTCTGGCTCGGAATCTATCAGCCCGGCGCTCCGGCCGAATGGCCGTGGTCTTACATGTTCCTCGCGATCGGCCTGCTGATGTTCGCCATCGATGCGGCGGGCCGCAGCCTTGGTCTTGACGCCTGGCTTCGTCGCAACGTGCCCGCGGTCCGCGACGGAACCGGGTTCATCGGCAAGCTGCTCGGGCTCGCTGGCTGAGTGCCGGGCCGGATGCGCATCTTTCCTTAACGCCGCGCGCGGCCTCGCGTGCGCCCACGTGAACAGTTGGGCCATTGGTGTCTGCCGGCGCGAATCCTGCTCGGCCTGCTCGCAACCCGGCGCAGACGTTGAGCGTCATCGTCCCGATTTGATCTATGTCAGGGTCGCGGTCGCCTGGTTCGGCTCCATGCGACCGGCAAACAGTCGAAAAGGACGAATTCGCATGCGGTCACTCAAGGCGCTGTTCTTGGCGGTAATGCTCGTGGGTTCATCAAATCAAGCGTGGTCGCAGCAACAACATTCACATTCAGCCGAGGTGGCGCAGTCGGTCAGCGCGCCACAGCCGAATCAGGCGCAGACGCCGGTTCCGCCGCAAACCTCCGCCTCGCCGCCAGCCGCCGCGATGGCCCATGGGGACATGCATGCACCGACTATTTTCACGTTGCGCTCCGGCATCGCGCAGGGCCGGATGGTCTATATAGGCGTCGGCGGCGACATCGATGGAAAAGTCAATCCCACGCTGACGGTGCACGAAGCCGAGACGGTGCAGATCAATCTGATCAACGGCGAAGGCGCTCAGCACGACATCGTGGTCGATCAATATGCCGCGCGTACCAATCTGGTGTTCGGCATCGGCGCAAGCAGCACGCTGTCGTTCACCGCCGACAAGGCCGGCGAATTCGTCTACTTCTGCTCGGTGCCGGGCCACCGCGAAGCCGGGATGGAAGGACGCATCCAGGTGTCGCCGGGGGCGCGCGCCGCCGTGGCGACGATAGCTCCTGAGATCGTGCGCGATCCAACCGATCTGCCCCCGCCCATTCGTGCGCGTCCTCCGCAGGTCGTGCGCGTCGACCTGCAGACCGTCGAGTTGAAGGGACAGTTGGACGACAAGATCACCTACGATTTTTGGACGTTCAATGGGAAGGTACCCGGCCCCTTCGTCCGCGTGCGTGTCGGCGACACGGTCGAGGTCCACCTCACGAACGCCGGGAACAGCCTCATGTGCCACTCGGTGGATTTCCACGCCGCCACCGGTCCCGGTGGGGGAGCGGAATTCACGCAGGCCGGGCCGGGCGAAGAGAAGATCGTCACCTTCAAGGCCCTCGTGCCCGGCCTGTTCGTCTATCACTGCGCGACGCCCAGCGTGCCGCATCACATCACCAGCGGCATGTACGGGCTGATTCTGGTGGAGCCGGAAGGCGGGCTGCCGCAGGTGGACCGCGAATTCTACATCATGCAAGGAGAGCTCTACACCGCCAAGCGTTTCGGCATGCCGGGGCATCAGGAATTGGATTATGAAAAGCTGATTTCCGAGCGGCCCGAATATTTCGTCTTCAACGGATCCGTGGGCGCCCTGACCAAGTCGCATCCGCTGCGTGCACGGCCCGGTGAGACGGTGCGCATCTTCTTCGGCGTCGGCGGGCCGAACTTCACCTCGTCCTTCCATGTCATCGGCGAGATTTTCGACCGCGTCTACGAAGGTGCAAGCCTGGGGCCGTCGCCGTTGACGGGCGTGCAAACCGTCTCTGTTCCACCCGGCGGAGCGACCGTGGTGGATTTCAAGATCGAGCGGGCGGGACGCTACACGTTGGTCGACCACGCCCTTTCGAGGGTCGAGCGAGGTCTTGTCGGCTCTCTCATCGCCGAGGGCCCCAATGACGACCGGGTGATGCACGCGGGGCCGGCGCCTCGCTAGGGCGGGCGCGGCCGCTACGGCAGATAGCCGTGCGCGCCGAGCACGCCGGCGCCGATCGTGAATGTCGCAATCAGGAGCGCCGCCCAATGCAGGCGCGTTGCCAGCGCAAATGCGCGCTCCTGCTCGCGCCGCGCGTAGGATCGAAACAGGCGATCGATCCCCAGCGGCTCCAAAACGAACAGCATCAGCACAAACAGAACCCACAGCGCCAGCATCAGGTGCAACCACCAGAATGCCGGCGCCTGGAAGCGCTCCCACGCCGCCAGCCGCCACAGCATGTAAAAACCCGAGAGGCCGGTCAGCGTGACTGAAACGCGCGCCTGCCGCGCGAACGGCCGCTCGAATGTCTCAAAGGATGCGATCGCCGCGTTCGCGTCCGGCAAGCGCCGCGCATGCGGCAGGACGATCGTGGTCACGGCCGCCATGCCGCCAATCCAATGAACGACGGCAAGGACGTGAATGGCGCGCGCGAGCGCAAGGTCATCGATCATCCGGATGAACCGATCAGCGTGCCGATCCGTCGTCAAGAGCGGCGGCGTGTCCGCGCGGCCCGGTCGCCCGAGCGCACCTCTTTACTTTGGAGCGCACACTGGCGGCTGGCGCCTTTCTCATGACCGGGCGGCGGATGCGCGTTTCACCGCTGGATCAGCCATGGGAATGCGCCGCCAAGCCGTCGTGGGCATGCTCTTCAATGCGATGATGCGCCTCGCCGGACTGATCCGCGGGATCGACGTGGATGACGACGAGCGACAAATACTCCAGACGGTGAAGGAGCTGGTGGCGGACCTCGGCCGCGACCGCGTGGGCCTGCGCGATCGTCAGCTGCGGATCGACCGCGATATTCAATTCGGCGTGCAAGCGGTGCCCGAGCCAGCGCGCGCGAACCTCGGTGACCTCCTCCACCTGCGGCACATGCGCGGCGGCGTCGCGCAGCTCGTCGATGACGTCCGGGTCGGCCCCATCGAGCATCCGGACGAAGATCGACTTCCCGCTCTGAATGACGATGCCGAAGATCGCAGCCGTGATGAGCAGGCCGACGATCGGGTCGGCAAGCGGGTAGCCCAGCCATACGCCGGCGGCGCCGAACAGCACGGCCAAGCTGGTCCAAGCGTCGACGCGGGCATGGTATCCGTCCGCGACCAGGGCCGCGCTGTTGATCTCCTCGCCGACGCGGATCCGGAACATCGCGACCGCCTCGTTGCCCAGAAAGCCGATGATCGAGGCCGCCATCACCGCGCCCAGATAGGATATGTCCTGGGGATGCAGGAGCCGCTCGATGCTCTCATACCCGGCGATGATCGCGCTCGCGAGGATCGTCAGTACGATGGCGACGCCGGCCAGATCCTCGACGCGCCCATAACCGAAGGTAAAGCGTTCGCTCGGTTTCTTGCGCGCGAACCAGAATGCGATCGCCAGCGGGATCGCGGTCGCGGCGTCGCCGAAATTATGAATCGTATCGGCCAGCAGCGCCACGCTGCCGGAGATGACGACCACGACCAGTTGCAGCGCGGCCGTAACGGCCAAACCCGCGAACGACCATTTGATCGCCCACAATCCCCGCCCGCTGGTGGCGATCGAGGGGTCGACGATCCCATGCGTATGGCCATGACCATGCGAATGATCATGTGCGTGGTCGTGCGGGTGATCATGATCGCTCATGGCTCGACTCGATGCTGCGATCTTCCTCGACGCAAAGTCCAGGCCGGCGGCCGCATCTGGCATTAGAACACGAATGCGCCCGCGGCGCAGAATGACATACTCCGCTCGCCTTTGATGCCCGGCATCTGATTGAAGAGGAGATCGGGGTGTCGCGGCCCCCCGTTCGGTCAACAGGTATGAATCGGAAGGTCGGCGAAACGAAACCGGTAGTTCCAGCGCTTGCTCACTCTTCGTGCAAGCTCCGGGTTACCGGTTTCTCCGCCTCTGGCGGTCCCGGCGGCCCTTGTGTTCGCGCCTCCGCTTGCGGCAGCGCGTCAGGGTTGCTGCGCGCTTCTGCGTGCCTCCTTTGTGTGACGTAGTGCGTTGCCGATGATGGCGGCGAGTTTGCCCACGCGGGAAGAATGTCTTCGGCCCGGTTGCTGCCGGAACAAGCGGTCAGCAGAATTCCGCCAGCGAGCAATAGAGCAACGCGCACCATAAGCACCCTCCGAGTTAGGATGATGCACACCGCGGACGCAATCGAAGCGATAGCGGCGCCTCTGCCTGCCGCCCTCGTCGATGACGTTGCGTAGTTCAATGAGCAAGCGCGCGACCTTGCCAGCGGCGCCTTGCTCAACCTGAGCGCAGGGAGTGGAATGCTAGTCACATACCTGAATTCGAGGTCGTACCCACGCACCTCGCCACCCATCCCACACCGGCCGGCCATAGGTCCAATAGCAGGGAGGAGGCGGTGCCACGTAGACGGGTTCAGGCACCACGTAAACCGGTGGCGGCGCATAATAGCGGGGCTGCGCAGTTGCCACGCCGAACAGGGTTCCCACCGCCAGCCCACCAAGAATGCCGGCGGCGACTCGGCCGTCATCGGCTCGGGACGGAGTCGGGATTGTGCCGGCTGCGACGGCGATCAATCCCAGCGACACGAGCGCTGTCGAAATCCTTGGCATTTGCCCCCCGATCGTCCCCAAAAATGCATCTTGCCACCTAAAATTCGTCTAAACGAGGGCATTTGCGCTGTCGTTGTCGTTTGCGGTGGCACTCCTCCAGGCGGGAAACAACCAGAGTGGGTCTATCGCCCATGCGCGGAGATCGACTCAGGAAGAAAATCCCGGTTTTTTCAATGGATTAAAGCTTCCCGGGTGGAATAACGACTTGACCTGATGGTGTCGGATTGCGCTTCGGCCTTCGCGAATCGTGAAATTTTCACGGGGGTTGACAGCCGTCAGTTGGCGGCATTTTGATTTATGAAAAATTTACATCAATTTACGAAGGGGGACCTCAGGGCGTGATCACCCCAGGTGAAGGGACATCCAAGCGCGGCGGCCGCCTGTCAGCGAGAGAGCTCGTTCCGGGCGCGTTTGTCACCGTTTCCGAAAACAAACGGGTTGCGGACCGCTCGCTCGTTGACGCGGTTTGGGAAATCATCGCGGTTAACGAAGCTCACTGCGTCCTCAAATTTGATTGCGGCAACCCACCGCTTGATCCGGCGTTCCTAACGCGGGTCGTGCCGCTGCAAGAGCACGATTTCTACCAGGCGGATGATTTGGCGGCTGCATTAAAAGGCGAGCTGCCAATTGCGAGGATCGTTCGGATTCGGGAACGCTGACGCTGACTGGTTAGTGGGGCCACCCGCCAATATTACCGATCGCGTCCTCCTGAGGTGTTCCTCGGGTTCGCCGGCTCCGAGTAAACATGCCGGCGGGTTCGCGAGGTTGCTCCAGGATCCGCTTGCGCGCGCTTTCGAGCGTCTCTCGCGAATCTCCTTTGAGCGTCTGCCGAACCTCCAAGCCTAC
>DASSJW010000990.1:0-6648 GCA_035690995.1 Xanthobacteraceae bacterium | reverse complement strand
CGCTGTCGAGCACGGCGGTTACGGGCACGGCGAGGGGGAGCTGCTCGCTTTCCGACTTGGCCCTCGCGGGCGTGCCCGGAATCTGCACAAGCGCCATCTTGCCGGATGGGCATTGGCCGCCTTCCGTTTGGAATACGAACGGGTGCGTCGGGCAGGTCCACAAGCCCTCCACTCCGGTGGGTGCCGGCTTGCCGTCCGCCAACAGCTCGGCGCTGATCACCGCGCTCACGAACATTCCGGGCTTCAGCTTTTTTCCGGTATTGGCGATACTGACCAGCACCTTGACCGTGCGCGTCTCCTCGTTCAGCACCGGATTGATAAACCCGATGCGGCCGGTGAAACTCTGTCCCGGGATTGCCTCGGATTTGATGTCGACCGTTTGACCATATTGCACCCAGGGCAATTCATGTTCGTAGATGTCGAGATAGACCCAGACCGTCTCAAGGTTCGCGAGCCGGTAGAGCACCTCGCCTGATTTGATTGCGCTTCGCTCCACGACCATTTTTTCCGTGACGGTGCCCTTGATGGGCGAGTACAGCGCCAAGCGTTCCTGAACCTTCCGGCTCTGCCGCAGCTCATCGATCTGGCCCTGCATCACCCCCCAGCGGAGGAGTTTCCGCGTGGACGATTCGAGAAGATTGGAACTGCGCGAAATATTCAACGCCGTCAGGAATTCCTGCTGCGCGACGACCAGCTCCGGGCTGTAGATCTCGACCAGACGATCGCCACGCTTGACCTCGACCCCGGTAAAGTCGACGAACAAGCGCTCGACGTAGCCGTCCACTCGCGTAGTGACCTCGGCTAGGCCCGTCTCGTCGTATTGCACTTTGCCAACTACCCGAATCTCGCGGCTCAGCCTGCGGCGGCGGACCGGAACGGTTTCCACGCTCGCCATCGCGCGGGCATGGTCGGACAATTCGAGCATCGAACCTTCCGCCGCGTAAACCGGCACCATGTCCATGCCCATGCTGTCCTTGCGGGGCGTCGAGCTGACTTCGCCAGGCAGCATGCTGGATCGGTAGCCGATGATCTTGCCCGCAGCGGTCTTCAAATTCGTCGCGTCGTTCGGCACTGCCGCCGGCAAGCCCGCCATGGGCGATTCCTTCGCTTGCCCGTCGCGATCCGGACGATCATCGGGGCTCTTGCTCGAAAAGATCAGAAGAAAAGCGGAAACGCCGAAGACAGCTGCCGCCAAGAGCGCGATACGGACGGCGTACTTGCTGAAGGGCTTCTGGGGGTTTGGATTCATGGATCGCCCACCACTCGATCGACTGCGCCGGACGACAACACCGGTGCGTTCCGGGGCGGCATGCCGAGGATGATCAGTGACAATTCAGCCAGAGCGAGCTCCCGCTGCACTCGGGCCTCGATTGCCGACAGCCGCAAGTCCAGGAGCGTACGCTCGGCGTCGATCACGTTGAGGAATTCCACCTTATTGCCGACATAGGCCGCTTGCGCCACCTCCAGCGACTGCCGAGCCTTCGGCAGGAGCCGCTCGGTGAACAGCTCGAGATTGCGGCTCGCCGCCCGGAACATGAACGACTTCTCCACGAACTCGACCGCCAACGCGATCTGCTCGGCCGATAGCCGGGCTTCCGCCGCCAGCTTTGCGGCCTCCGCTCCGGCGATTTGCGCCGCGATCTTGTCGCGCCAGACAGGGAGTGAGATCCTGATTTCCGGCGTCACGACAGTCGGCGATGCCATCGCGTCCGCCTTGATACTCGCAAGGACGTCGGGCACCTGCGCCAAATGCGCCAATTGGATCGCGGCATCGGCGCGACGCACCTCGGCTTCCATCGCCTTCAGGCGCGGATTATGCGTCAGCGCAAACGTCAGCACCCGATCCGAGGTCAGGCCGAGCGGAGTAGACTCGAATTTGGCCGGCACGGGCGGCATGGCGTCGATCTCGTTCAAGCCCAGCGCCGCCTTGAATTCCGCCATGAGCAGATTGCGGGAATCCTTCAGATTCTTGATGGCCGTGACGAGCCGCTCTTGCTCGATCTGCGTCCGCAGCACATCCTGCAACGTAACCTTACCGGCCTCATTCTGCGCTCGCGCGATCTGCTCCAAGTCCGCGAGCAGCTTGAGGGTCTCCTGGTTGACGGCGATTTTTTCATTCACCAAGTGAAGTTGGTAATACGCCTTCTTCACCGCGAAGGCCGTTTGCAGCACACTCGATTCGAACGCGAAGTACTTCACCTCGCTTTCCGCCGTTGCGACGTTTGCTGCCGCTGTAAGTTTGCCGGGGCCAGGAAAATCCATCATCAGTCCGGGCATCAATGAGCGCACCATGTTCGAGATGTCGCTCTCGAAGGTCAGTCGCGGGTCCGGCAACGATCGCTCGACGGTGATGCGTTGCACCGTGGCGGCCCAGTCGTAATACGCAACTTCGACTCGCGGTTGATTGAGGATGGCGAACTGCAAGAAAGTGCTCAGGCGGGCGTTGGCTCGCAACCGGGGCAACGGTGGACGCTGAAGTCCCGGCCGATATGCTGCACCGACAGCTTCCAAAGCTTGCTGCGCGCCGATTTCGCCTCCGGTTGGGAGGCCCGTGCATCCGGACAGCACGAGAGAAAATACGCCGGCTAGCGCGGTCGCGACCGCACCGACGTCATGCGTTCGGTCGACGCTCCAGGGCGAAACAGCGTTGATTGCCGGCAGGAGTGGCTCCTTTTGTTTCGGCGCCACCCCGGGATTCATACGGTCCAACGCGGAATTTGGCATCATTAGCGGCCTTCCGCTCGCGGGACAGGGGTTCGTGTGGCCGTTTCCCGCGGATTGCGCAGCAGCTTTCTCGTTTCCAAGAGAATGAGCGGGATCGTGCCCAGTGCGATCCACGCCAGACACTGGCCGATGCTGATAGGGGCGATACCGAACACCACTTGCATGGCCGGAACGTGATGGATCAGGAGCTGAGCGATGAAGCTGACCAGCACGACCGCGAGCAACCGAAGATTGGTGAACAGCCCGAGCTGCCAGATGGGGTGAACCTCGCTTCGTGCCCCGAACGATCGGAATAGCTCGCTGAAAACGAGGACCGTGAAGGCGGCATTCCGCGCCTGGTCGACGCTTGCACCGTTGTAGTGCTCCAAGGCAAACGCACCCAAGGTGACGAGCGCAGTGAGCCCGCCGATCATCGCGGTCATCCTGAGGAACTCACCGTCGATAAGCTGGGCTTGCGGGTGCCGCGGCGGACGCGACAGCACGTCGGGATCGGGCGGATCCGTGGCGAGTGCCAGAGCCGGCAGCCCGTCGGTCACCAGATTGATCCAAAGCAATTGGATAGGCAGCAGCGGCAACGGCCACCCGACCAGGGAGGCCAGCAGCATCACCATGAGCTCGGCCGCGTTGCCGGCCAGCAGGTAGCCAAGCGTCTTGGCGATGTTGTCGTATATCCCCCGCCCTTCCTCCACCGCCGCGGCGATCGACGCGAAGTTATCGTCCGTAATGATGATGTCGGCGGATTGCTTGGTGACTTCCGTCCCGGTGATGCCCATAGCGATGCCAATCGACGCTTCCTTCAGCGCAGGGGCATCGTTCACCCCATCTCCGGTCATGGCGACCACGGCACTGCGCCGCTTCCAGGCGCGTACGATCCGCAGCTTGTCGGCGGCGGTGACGCGCGCGAACACGGCGATGCGCGATACCCGCTCCGTCAGATCGCGGTCGTCGAGACTGGCCAGCTCGGCGCCGGTGAGAGCCTCGTCGCCCCGATCCAGAATACAGAGCTCACGCGCGATCGCCCGCGCAGTGTCCGGGTGGTCGCCAGTGATCATCACGATCCGGATTCCGGCTCGTCGGCATTTGGCGACCGCGTCGCGCGCTTCGGCCCGCGGCGGGTCTTGCAGGCCGATCAAACCGAGTAAGGTCATTCCGCTCTCAATTTGGTCGGGGCCCATCGGTTTTGCGTTGAAATCCGCTAGAGATCCGAGTGGCCGCTCGGCTAAGGCCAGGATGCGCAGCGCGTCGTTGGCCATGACCGCGCTGGCTTCGAGCATTCGCGCCCGATCGCTTGCGGACAGAGGCTCGACGCCTCGCTCGGTCAAGATGTTGGAGCATCGGTCAAGGATGGTCTCGGGCGCGCCCTTAGCGAAGGCATGAGCCAGATCGCCCTGTGCCCGAACCACCGTCATCCTCTTACGGTCGGAGTCGAAGGGCACTCCGCCGATCCTGGGACTCTTGGCCTCCAACGCGTCGCGCTGCAGGCCGTGCTTCGCCGCCGCAACCAGGAGCGATCCCTCGGTCGGATCGCCGACAATGCCATCGCGACCGGCTTGCCTACTCAGTTCAGCGTCGTTGCATGCGACGGCAGCGCGCAGAAGCCTGTCAAGCAGCGGAGCGCTCCCGGCCCGAACTTCCCGTCCATCGGCAAAGAATGCGCCCGTCGCGGCATAGCCTTCGCCGGTGACGGCGTATGCGGTGGTGCCGGTGACCACCTTGCGGGCGGTCATTTCGCCCACGGTGAGGGTCCCCGTCTTGTCCGTGCATATCACCTGCGCGCAGCCCAGGGTTTCCACTGCGGGCAGGTGTTTGACGAGCGCGTTGCGACGCGCCATGCGCTGGGTGCCCAAGGCGAGCGCCACCGTCACGACGGCCGGCAGGCCTTCAGGGATCGCGGCGACGGCTAGGCTGACGGAGGTCAGGAACAGGCCGAAGAGGGGCATCGACCGGAGCAGGCCAAGCAAGAAGACGACCACGACGATGGCGAAGCAGGCCCACAGCAGCCGTCGGCCCACCAAGTCCAGCCGTTTGCGCAGCGGCGTTTCACCGGCGACGGCGCTTTCCAGAAGCCCCGCGATATGGCCGACTTCGGTCTCCATGCCGGTGGCCACTACGACGCCGCGGCCCGTGCCCGCGGCCACAGTCGTCGCAAGGAAAACCATGTTGGAGCGGTCTGCGAGTGGCGTCTCGGCCGCGCGGACGTCGACCGTTTTCCGGACCGGCTGAGACTCGCCGGTCAGCGGCGCTTCCTCGGCGCGCAATCGCTCAGCTTCGACTAGTCGTGCATCTGCAGCAACGAGGTCGCCGGCCTCCAGCAGGAGGATGTCGCCCCGGACGACTTCCGCCGCCGGCACCATCAGGGAATGGCCATCACGGACCACGCGCGCCCGCGGCGCTACAAGACGCGCCAATGCTGCCGCTGCGCGTTCCGCCCGAAACTCTTGATAGAATCCGAACAGTGCATTCAAAAGAACGATGACTGCAATTGCCAGCCCGTCCACGGTTTCGCCCAGGCTGATCGACACGGCCGCCGCGCCGATCAGCACCCAGATCACCAAGCTACGAAACTGGGCCAGCAAAACGACAAAAAGCCCGACACCTGCTTCTTTGCGCAGCTCGTTCGGGCCGTAACGCTTCAGCCGGTTGGAGGCCTCCGCGGCCGACAGTCCTCGCTCCGGTTCGGTCCCGAGCCCGCTCAACAGCTCATTTATCGGCCGGCTGTGCCACTGAGGCGGCGGACCAATCGTGAGTCCGTGAGAACCTGGTTCAGCCTTAGCCGATGCCGACATCTCGTTGCGGCTCTCGGCTGGCCTCAATCCGTCTTCCATTCGCCCTTCCATCACGGTCGATCTTCGGAGGGGTCGCGACCGCTGCGAAGGATGATGCAGATGACCGCGACAAGACAACTGCTACAGTTGGCATTCGCCGGCTGCTGCGTGCGCGCCACCGCGGATGTCTTTTAGACACATGCCCGTCGTGCGGCGGCCGCAGATCAGGCAAAGAATCGAGGAGGTCGAAAGTCAGGGGGAGGCTTCACCGAACCGGCTCGGTCCCCATCAGGGACGCCATGACGGATCGAGCCATCCGGCAGGACAAGGCCTGAATTCACGGCGTCGGCGGCTGCCGAACATGCAAAGCAGCATCCGCTCGCACAACCGACGGCGTGCGAGTGTGCGCCGCTTCCGCAACACTGGCCGCCGGCAAAGGAAATATCTTTGGCCAACGCTGGCGTGGACGCTGCCGACACCACGGCGACCGCATGCTTGGCCTTATGTACGACCCCGGCCAAACCAGCAGGGTCTTTTCCAGGCGGACATGCTTGAGCCATCCCGGCCGTCAGCATCAGGAGCAGCATGACACCGGTAGCCAGCGCGGCCGCACCGAGCACCCGCTGCACGGCTCGGACTCTTTGACGCGATGCTTTCGGCCGAGCGAACACGGCACCATGCCCCACTCATCCAGATCGATGGCAACAATCGCCGATCCAAAAAACAGGGACATTGATGCAAATCAAATGCGACCCCAGAGCTCAACTTTAAGTACACTTGGCTATTGCTATTTTTCGGCGGGCTCGGAACCGTTCGACCTCTCGGCAACCGGCGCGCTAATCGGTTGGCCGTGCATGGCCCCTACCCACGGTTAACGGTTAGAAGCTCGAACTCGCATGAATGAAAGAGAGCACACGCCGGCGGTCGGGAAGGAGCAAACGGCGACAAATAGCGTTCGCGCCCGCCGCCTTGGCCTCGATACGCAATACGAGGCCATCGTCTTCATGCATAAAGAGTGTGACGTGTGCCGATCAGAAGGATTCGGCGCGCACGCACGAATATTGCTCCGCAACGGCAAGCAAGAGATCATCGCCACCCTGTACCAAGCTACGGGCGACCTGATCAGGCACGATGAGGCTGCGCTGTCTGAGTCGGCCTG
>DASSJW010000989.1:0-29819 GCA_035690995.1 Xanthobacteraceae bacterium | reverse complement strand
TTGCCGCCGTTCTTCTCGACGACCGCCGCCGTGTCACGCTCGAGCGCGTGACCGAAGGCGTAGTCGGCGGTGAGAAAGAACCAGGTGTCGCCGCCGGTCTTCACGATCGCCTTGCCGGTGCCGTTGGCCAGCGCCCACGTGTCATAGGTCCAATGGATCGTGTTGGGCGTGCATTTGGGACCGGTCAGATCGGAGGCGGCCGCGCCCGAGACGAGAAATACCTTGTTCTTGTCGCGCACGATCTCGTTCACGGCGAGCGCGACCGAGGACGTCGGCACGTCCACGATGACGTCAACCTTGTCGACGTCGATCCAGGTGCGCACCACATTCGAGCCCACGTCCGGCTTGTTCTGGTGGTCGGCGCCGACGATCTCGACTTTCATGCCCTTGGCGGCCGCGCCGAAGTCCTCCACCGCCATTCGCGCCGCGATCACGGAGCCCTGACCGCTCAGGTCGGAATAGGTCCCCGACATATCGTTCATGACGCCGATCTTGATAGTTCCGTCGCTGTATTGCGCCTGCGCGGAGCCGCATCCCAATGCGACTGTGAGTGCCGTCAGGCTGATCAGTCCTTTCATGGCATTCTCTCCTGTTGATCGCTTTTTATGGTGTGCACCCCGGCATTCCAGGTCGCGTTCGTCAAGTCATACCCCCAGGTAATTGTGCAGCTTGTCGAGGTTCGCCTCGAGCTCGGCATTGGCGAACCGATCGATGATGCGACCGTTCTCGACCACGTAATAGCGGTCCGCCACCGTCGAAGCGAAGCGAAAATTCTGCTCGACCAGGAGGATGGTGAAGCCCTGCTGCTTGAGCATGCCGATGGTCTTGCCGATCTGCTGGATGATGACGGGCGCCAGACCTTCGGTGGGCTCGTCGAGGAGCAAGAGCCGGGCACCCGTGCGCAGGATCCGGCCGATGGCCAGCATCTGCTGTTCGCCCCCCGAAAGCTTCGTTCCCTGACTGGGCAGGCGTTCCTCGAGGTTGGGAAAGAGTTCGAAGATACGCGGAAGGTCGAGACCGCCGGCACGTACGCGAGGCGGCAGCAGAAGGTTCTCCTCGACGCTGAGGCTGGCGAAAATGCCGCGCTCCTCGGGACAGAGCGCAATGCCCAGCCGCGCGATCCGATCGCTGGTCAGGCCGATGAGCTCTTTGCCCTCGTAGCGCACCGATCCGGTCCGCTGGCTGACGATGCCCATGATCGATTTCAGTGTCGTGGTCTTGCCGGCGCCGTTGCGACCGAGCAGCGTCACCACCTCGCCGGGGAGAACCTCGAACGTGGCGCCGTGCAGCACATGGGATTCGCCGTACCAGGCCTGCAGCCCTTCGACCGCGAGCAGCGGAGCGACGCTTGGGCTAAGCATCGCCGACCCCGAGATAGGCTTCGCGCACGCGAGGATCGGCGGAGACCAGGTCGTAGTGACCTTCG
This sequence comes from Xanthobacteraceae bacterium, assembly GCA_035690995.1. GTDB lineage: Bacteria > Pseudomonadota > Alphaproteobacteria > Rhizobiales > Xanthobacteraceae > VAZQ01. Next base: position 28,393 of record DASSJW010000989.1, on the reverse strand, counting down.
GCGAGCACGCGGCCGCGGGTGAGCACGGTGATGCAGTCGGAAAGATTGGCGACCACGCTGAGATTATGCTCGACCATCAGCACCGTGCGTTCGGCCGCCACCGCCTTGATGAGGGCGCTGATGCGATCGATGTCTTCGTGACCCATTCCGGCCATGGGTTCGTCGAGCAGCAGCATTTCGGGATCGAGCGCCAAGGTGGTGGCGATCTCCAGAGCGCGTTTGCGCCCATAGGGCAGTTCCACCGCCGTCCAATGGGCGAACGACGAAAGGCCGACGTCGGTGACGAGCGCCATCGCCCGCTCGTTGAAGACATCGAGGACGCGCTTCGAGCGCCAGAAGTCGAACGAGGTTCCGCGCTTGCGCTGCAACGCGACGCGCACGTTTTCCAACACCGTCAGGTGGGGAAAGACGGCTGAAATCTGGAACGAGCGCACCAAACCGAGCCGAGCGACGTCGGCCGGCGGGAGCGGCGTGATGTCGCGCCCTTTGTAGACGATCCGCCCTCGGGTCGGGCTCATGAATTTCGTCAGCAGATTGAAGCAGGTCGTCTTGCCGGCGCCGTTCGGGCCGATCAGCGCATGAATGGTGCCGCGCGCGACGCGCAGGTTAACCCCGTTCACGGCGACAAAGCCGGCGAACTCCTTGGTGAGATTCTCGGTTTCGAGGATGAAATCGTCGCTCACGACGCCACGGCCCAGATTGTCGACGATAGTGGTAGCACGTCCGGAGCGCATTCAGCAAAAGGCGTGCGGACATATAGCCTTTCGTCGTACAGAGCGGGCGCGCCGGTCCGCTCGCGCTGCAGCCGCGGCCTGCCGCGCATCACCGCCGCTCTTCCTCAAGCTTCCCCGCATTCTTATGTAGTGGCACAATAACCTTCGCGACCCGCCGATTCTGCAGGAACGGCGTGGGCTGCGACCAGTGGGAGTACTCGTTTTGCGCCTCCTCGTCATCGAGGACGATCCCGATCTCAACCGGCAACTCGCGACCGCGCTCACCGACGCGGGCTACGTGGTGGATCGCGCCTTCGACGGCGAAGAGGGCCACTTTCTCGGCGAAAGCGAGCCCTACGACGCGGTCATTCTCGATATCGGACTGCCCAAAATGGACGGCATTTCGGTGCTGGAGGCGTGGCGTCGGGCCGGGCGGGCCATGCCCGTTCTCATCCTGACCGCGCGCGACCGCTGGAGCGACAAGGTCCAGGGCTTCGACGCCGGCGCCGACGACTATGTCGCCAAGCCTTTCCATCTCGAGGAAATCCTGGCACGCATCCGCGCCCTGCTGCGTCGTTCGGCCGGCCACGCCAAGAGCGAGCTCAATTGCGGCAGCGTACGCCTCGACACCCGCACCGGCCGGGTCACCGTCGACGGCAACCCGGTCAAGCTGACCTCGCACGAATATCGGCTGCTCTCCTACCTGATGCATCACACCGGACGCGTGGTTTCGCGCAGCGAGCTGGTCGAGCATCTCTACGACCAGGACTTCGATCGTGATTCCAACACCATCGAAGTCTTCGTTGGGCGCATTCGCAAGAAGCTCGGCGTCGATGTGATCCAGACCGTGCGGGGACTCGGCTACCTCCTCGCTGCGCCGGGCGATGCGTCTTAATTCGCTCGCCCTCAGGCTTTTCTTCTCGGCGACAACGTGGACCGTGGTGATTCTCGTCGTCACCGGCATCGTGCTGTCGTCGATTTATCGCTCGGCGGTGGAGCGCGCGTTCGACCGAAGGCTCGGCGTCTATCTGCGCACCCTCGTCGCCGATGTCGCAGCGCCCGAAGAGAATGTCGACAAGTTCCCCCAATCCATCGGCGAGCCGTTGTTCGATTTGCCGCTCTCGGGCTGGTATTGGCAGGTGACGCGGCTCGACGCGCCGACGCCCGACGTGCGCTCATCGCGGTCGTTGTGGGATGCAACGCTGCCGCAGCTCGCCGACCTCAGCGTCTCGTGGGTGCCCGGCAGCGCCCGGCAAGGCTACGTCGACGGCCCCGAAGGCCAGCAGTTGCGCATCGTCGAGCGGACCATCGATCTCGGCGAGGAGGGCCGGTTTCTCGTCGCCGTCGCCGGAGACGCCAATGAGATCGACGAGGAGACGCACAGCTTCGACAGCGCGCTCGTCATCACGTTCGGGGTGCTCGGGATCGTGCTGCTGCTGACCACGACCTTCCAGGTGCGGTTCGGTTTGGCGCCGCTCAAACGCATCTCGGAGGGTCTTGCCGCCATCCGTTCGGGGATGGCGGAACGGCTTGAAGGCGCGTTCCCGGTCGAAATCGCGCCGCTGGCGCGTGAGACCAACGCGCTCATCGAGGCCAATCGAGAGATCGTCACGCGCGCGCGCACCCATGTCGGCAACCTCGCGCATGCACTCAAGACGCCGATCTCGGTCATGATGAACGAGGCGACCACCCACGGCACCGATCCGTTTGCGTTGAAGGTGCGGGAGCAGACGGAGATCATGCGCGATCAAGTCGCGCGCCATCTCGAGCGTGCGCGTCTCGCGGCGCGAGTCGCGGTGATAGGGACCGTGACCGACGTGCGTCCGGTCGTATTCGCACTCGCGCGCACGATGGAAAAGATCCACCACCACCGCGGCGTGGTGATCGACATCGATGCGCCGGAGGGCGCGCGTTTTCGCGGCGAGCAGCAGGACCTCGAGGAGATGGTCGGCAACCTCGTCGACAATGCCTGCAAATGGGCGCAGTCGCGGGTCGCGGTCGAAGTGTTCTCGGAAAAGCCCGAGCCACGGGACGACCGCCGCGTCGTACGCATCGTGGTCGACGATGACGGGCCGGGACTTTCGCCGCAGCAACGCGAACAGGTGGCACGCCGAGGCCGCCGTCTCGACGAGACCAAGCCCGGTTCGGGGCTCGGGCTGTCGATCGTGGTCGAGCTCGCAAGCCTCTATGGCGGCGGCCTCACGCTGGGCACGGCGCCGATCGGCGGACTGCGCGCGGAGCTGGTCGTCCCGGGAGCCTGAGGCCTCCCCTTGGAGCCCGGGACAGAGTTTTGCCCCAATTTGCGCGATTAGCTCTCCGGCCGGCATTGGGGTAATCCGGGGGATCGCCGCCCTGTTTGATCGCCCGGGGGGATAGGGGCTTCAGACATGTCTTTTGTGCGCTTGTGTGCCGCCGCGCTCGTCGCGATGTCGATGGCCGCGTGCAGCGGCAATCCCGAGACTGGCACCGGACCGCGGGAGAATACGGGTACGCTCGTCGGCGCGGTCGCCGGAGGGCTGATCGGCTCGCAGTTCGGCGGCGGGACTGGTGAACGCGTTGCCGCCGGGCTCGCCGGTGCGGCGGTCGGCGGCCTGCTCGGCAATCGGATTGGCGCGGCCATGGACGACGACGACAAGCGGCGCGCCTATGCGGCGCAAATGCAGGCGCTCGAGAGCGGGAAATCGGGCACGGCGGTCGCGTGGAAGAATCCGGACTCGGGCCGCTACGGCTCGGTGGTTCCCGGTCCCGCCTACCAGACCAACGGCCAGCAGTGCCGACAATACACCCACACCATCTGGATCGACGGCAGGTCGCAGGTTGCGCGCGGCAACGCTTGCCGTAATCCGGACGGCACCTGGACCGCGGTGGGTTAACCGCAGGCGCGCCCCTCCACTGCGCGCCCATCGATTTTCGGCGGCGATCCGCCGCCGAATAGCGCTCGGGCGCGGGCCGGGACACGGCCCTGGTGACGAGGCGCTGCGCGCCCCTCTCCGGTTCCGTCTTCACGATGTCAAACAGCCCGCTTCGCCGCCTGGCGCGGCGCAGCACCTCTCGTTCCCGCGGCGCCTGTCTGCGTCCCGGGTTATCGCGTCCTCTGTTCTTTGGTCTCCACCGCATCTCCGCTGCCTTGCCGGCGCTTCGGCGGGCCTGAGCCCGAAACCTTGGCGACAGCGGCAACTGCGACCCCGAAGCGAGGGGCCGGCGGAGCGCCGGGAGGCGCACTGCCTTTAACGCGTCGCGCTCGTACGGCGCGACCTCACACTTGCGAGGCGTGAGCCGTCCCGCGCAACCGGGACGCCGCCTCTCGGCGCTCCACCGTGGCGTTGTCGGCCCAGGATCCGCTGCGTCGCCGGCGTTGCCGCCGAAGACGGGGCGTAGGCTGCTCGCCGCCGGCCATTGGTCATGGCGGGCTGCGGTCCCGGGCGTTTCGTATCCGCGGTTACGAGCCGCGGTCGACGCCACTCCCCGCTCCGTCGTCAGGATCGTCTCCGGAGACGCCCCTCATGAGCGAGGATGGGAATCTCCATAGCATAGCTTCGCATCGTAGTCAATAGCAAAGTCATTAAGTAGCTGGTTATTGGAGCGCGCCCATCCACGCGCGGGGCATTCCTCGAATGCCAACTGCCCGCTCGTGCAATGCGCGGGAGACACTCGTTGGTGCGAATTTCGGATTGACGCGCCAGCGGATTCTCACGCGTCAGGCCTGGCACCGAAGGCTGCACGTTACGCCGCGAGCTGCGCCGCCGCGTGAAAGTCCTGCAGCCGCGGCATGACCTCGCGCGCGAACAGCGTCATGCTCTCCACCGTGTCCTCGTGGCCCATCTGGCCGGCTTGCGACATCATCAGGAAATGTCCGAACCCCCCGACCGCCTGGTAGAAATCAACCACCTGGTCGTAGACCTGGTCCGGCGTGCCGGCAAACATCAGGCCGCCGGCGATCGTGTCCGCGACGCTGCCTTGCGCCGCGCTGCCCAGCGGCTTGCCGCCTTTCGTCGCCATCTGGTGGGAGGGCCCGCGCCACCCCACGCGCTGAAACAATTTGGCTGCATCGCTCGCAGCCATGAAACCGGGCGGGTTCTTGTAGGGTTCGGCAACCAGCGTGTTGGTCTGCAGATAGCTCTTCACCAGCTCGGCCCGGCGTAACCCCTCGGCCTCGCTTTTCCCCACCGCGACAAATCCCATATAGGCGAAGCGATCGAGCGGCGCGGGCTGCGAGCGTCCCGCGTCCTTCCATCCCTTGCGATAATCATCGAATACCGCCTTGGCGCGGTAGCCCGTCATCACGGTGGCGACCACGTAGCCGCGCGCGCCGAGCGCGCGCGAACTGGAGGGGCTGCTGGAACTGCTCCAGATCGGCGGATGCGGCTGCTGATAGGGCCGCGGCCAGATATTGACGCTGCGATATTGGAAATGCTCGCCTTCCCAGGAAAACGGCCCGTCACGCGTTGTCATTGCCTTGATAATGAGATCATGGGCCTCCCAGAAGCGATCCATGACGTGCACCGGCTTGGCGTTGGCGGGCACGATCTCATAGGGGACGCCCTTGATGAAACCCATCTCCAGCCGGCCGCGGGAGATCACATCGATGATCGACATTTCCTCCGCCACGCGCAGCGGGTCGCTGCGGTTGGCGATCGGCGTGCCGAGGCCGAGGAGCCGCGCGCGCTTGGTCTGGCGCGCCAGAATGGCCAGCGTCAGGTGCACGGAGGCGCTCATGCAGGTCGCGGTAGCGTGGTGCTCGTTGACGATGATGTTGAGGCCGAGTTCGTCCGCAAGCATCCATTCGTCGAGGTAACGATTGTAGAGGCGGGCGGCGACTTCCGGATCGCAGTGCCGGTTGGGGAGACTGACCCGCAGCGATTCCGCATCCTCGAACCAGGCGTCGGGATAGGACTGTTCGCTGAAACTGTATATTTTCATCTAAGTGCCCTCGGCAGCCGGCCGGTCCCGATCAGGTCTCGCGGCGTTTTGTGTGCGAGACGAATTCGACGATCTTGCGCGTGAACAGGTCGGGACGCTCGATGTGCGGATAGTGCCCCGCGTCCTCGATCAACTCGAATTGCGCGCCGGAAATAAGCCTGCTGTAGGCGCGCCCATAATCCGGCAATGCGATGCCATCGCTCGCGCCCCAGAGCACCAAGGTGGGGACCTTGATGCGGTGAAGACGGCCGGCCAGCTTCGGGTCGTACATGTAGGGCGACCACGCGAACAGCGCGGTCGCCTCGCGATTGCGGAACAAGATTTGGGCGTCGTCGTCCGAGATCGACGCGTGGTCGATCGCCGCGATCTTGGGATCGTGAAAGGCGAGGCGATCGACCTCGCTCTGCTTGGTGGTGAAAATATCGACAATGTCGCGCTGCTCGCGGTTGCCGAGCTTGATCCCGACTGCGTCCGCCAGCACCAGGTGCGAAATGCGCTCGGTCGACTTGATCGCGATCTCCGCCGCAATCCAGCCGCCGAACGACACGCCCGCCAGGACCACGTTGCGCAAATCGAGCGCGTCCATGACATCGAGGTAGAAATAGGCAAGATCGTCGACCGTGGTCATGGCACGCGGCAACTCGCTGCGTCCGAAGCCCGGATGAGAAGGTGCGATCACCGTGAACGAGCGGGCAAGATCCTCGATCACGCGATCGGTGGATTTGATCCCGATCGCGGGATGCAACAGCAGCAAGGGTCGCCCGGTCCCGCGCTTGATGAGTTCGATGCGAACTCCGGCTATTTCCGTCAAAGTGTTCGCAGTTTCGGGGCGGTCGAGCATGGACGGGATCACCTGGGACGGCTCAGTGCGGTTTGATGTCGGCGGCCTTGACCAGTTCTCTATTCTGCTTGATCTGAGCGCGGAAAAAGGCATCGAACTCGGACGAGGTCATCTCGAACGGTTCTCCGCCCAAGGTCCTGAGCTTGTCCTGCACGCTCTTGATTTGCAGCGCTTTGGCCGTTTCGCGATACAGCTTCTCCTGAATATCGTTCGGCGTCTTCGCGGGGGCGAAGACACCGATCCAGAAGGGGAAATCCGAATCGGGATAGCCGGCTTCCGCAAGCGTCGGCAAATCCGGCAACGATGAGATGCGTTTCGTGCTGCTCACGGCGAGCGGAAGAATCCTTCCGTCGCGAATGAGCGGCATCGCCGGCAGCACGGGCGTGAAGAAGAAATCCACCCGCCCGGCCAATAGTTCGGTCAGCGCCTCCTGCACGCCACGGAACGGGATCTCCTGTACGTCGATCTTGGCACTGAGACGGAAGCGCTCGGCATTGATATGCGCGGCGCCGCCGTGCCCGACCGATGCGTAGTTCAAGGCACCCGGCTTCGCTGCTGCCGCGGCCACCAGTTCCCGCGCCGTCTTGTATTTCTCGGGCGAGACCACCAGCAGGAACGGCGTGTTGACGAGCGCGACGACGCCCGTGAAGTCGCGCTCGGTATCGTAGGGCAGCGTGATATGGGTCGCCGGGAAGATCGTCAGCGAGGGCGAGTGGGACAGCAACGTGTAGCCATCGGGATCCGCCTTGGCGACCGCGGCCGGAGCCAGCGTTCCGCCGCCGCCCCCGCGGTTGTCGATGATGAAGGGCTGTCCGACCTGTTGCGACACCTGGTCGAACACCGTGCGGCAGACCAGGTCGATCGCGCTCCCGGCGGTAACCGGTACCGAAATGCGGACCGGTTTGTTCGGCCAGGAGGACGCCTGCGATTGTCCCAGGGCAGCGTGTGCGCCCGACACCAGCCACAGAGCTGCGAGGAAAGCGCGCCACATATGAATGCTCAATTTGGGGTTGTTAGGGCGTGTCGATCGTCGAATCACAATGCGTTTTCATGGCGCGGTTCGCAAGTTCGCGCCGAGCGGCCTCATGGACAACGGCGTCAGGCGCACCCCGAGGGTCCGCTTTGCTTTGCAGCCGATCTTGGAGACGAGCGTTCGATCCGCGTTGCGGGCCGGCCGTCGGCCGGCCACCGGCTCATCGCTCGCGCCGAGCCCTTTTCTTCAATTTACGCCAAATTTACGGGGTTCCGCTTCTCCATGTCGCGCCTCCTCGCCGCATTCCCCGTTGCCGCGAAGGCCATCGTCATGGTGTAACCGCGCCGGGCGCCCCCGACTAACGAACAGGTGTGTGTTCCGCTTCCGCGGCGCCGACGGATGCCGCATTCGATCGGATGGGTTTGAGCGCATGACGCTGTGGTTCGGACTCGCTCTGATGACGGCCGTGGCCATGTTCGCCGTGCTCTGGCCGTTGGCGCGTCGGACCAGCAGTTTGCGATCAGGGAGCGATGTCGCGGTCTACCGCGATCAGCTTGAAGAAATTGAACGGGACCGTGCGGCTGGGCTCATCGCCGACCAAGAAGCGGCGAGCGCGCAGGTCGAGGTCTCGCGCCGGCTCATTGCCGCGGCCGAAGCCCCGACAGCGCCGCATGCCAGCGCCGACGTGGCGACATGGCGACGCCGCGCAGTCGCACTGGTGGCGCTTCTGGCCTTGCCGCTGGGCGCGGCTGGACTCTACCTCGCGCTCGGCTCACCCATGCTGCCTGATCAACCGCTCGCGCCGCGCCTCGCCGCGGCGCGCGGCGATCAGTCGTTCGACAGCTTGATTGCGCAGGTCGAGACCCACCTCGACCGCAATCCGGAGGATGGACGTGGCTGGGAGGTCATTGCCCCGATCTATCTGCGGCTGGGTCGGTTCGACGACGCGGTGAAGGCCCGGCGCCAAGCGCTTCGCCTTAACGGTGTCACGGCCGAGCGCGAATCGGCATTGGGCGAGGCGCTGGTTTTTGCGGCCAACGGGATCGTAACCGCCGAAGCAAAGGCCGCGTTCGAGAAGGCGGTCGGCCTCGATGCCAACAACGTCCCGGCGCGCTACTTTCTGGGGCTTGCCGCCGAGCAGGATGGAAACCGCGCGCAAGCCGCAGCGACGTGGCGCGCGCTGATCGCGACCGCTCCGCCGGACGCGCCGTGGGTCGATTTCATACGGGGCGCCCTTGCCCGCGTCGTCGAGGGGAGCGCAGCCGCTGATGCAAGCCGCGGAGCAGGCGAGGGGCCAACCGAGGACCAAGTCGCAGCGTCGTCGAAGCTGGACCCGGAGCAACGCAAGGCCATGATCCAGAGTATGGTCGAGCGACTTTCCGAAAGGCTGCATCGCGACGGCTCCGACGCCGAGGGATGGCTCCGGCTGGTTCGCTCCTATATGGTGCTCGGCGAACGCGAAAAAGCGCGCGCGGCCGTCCTCGATGCACGGCGGGCGCTCGCCGGCGATCCGACCAACCTGCGTCGGCTCGACGACCTCGTCAAAGGACTGGGTCTCGAAGGCTGACGGGAACCCGCGATGACCCGCAAGCAACGACGTCTCTCTCTGATCGGTGCTGCGCTCGGCGTGCTTGCGCTGGCGGTGGCGCTCGTGCTCGGGGCGCTGAAGGACTCGATCGTGTTCTTCAATTCCCCGACCGAGGTTGCGGAGAATCACGTCAAGCCCGGCACCCGCATCCGGATCGGCGGCCTGGTCAAGGAAGGAAGCGTGCAGCGGGGAGAGAGCCTTGCCGTCCGCTTCGAGGTCACCGACGGCAGGAGCACCGTCCCCGTCGCCTATCAGGGCCTGCTGCCGGATCTGTTCCGCGAAGGGCAGGGGGTCGTTGCCGAAGGCGCCCTCGATCCGACGGGCACCTTCCGCGCCGACAGCGTGCTCGCCAAGCACGACGAGACCTACATGCCGAAGGAGGTTGCAGACAGCTTGAAGAAGCAGGGCCACTGGAAGGACGAATACGAAAAGAAGGCGGGCGCCGCGCGCCAGGGCAGGGCGCAATGAGGCGCGCGCCCTGCAAAGTTGCTCTCGGCGTTGTGCCTCTGGCACGCGCGACCGGTCGGCCACGCTCATGATCGCCGAGCTCGGCCACTATGCTCTCGTGCTGGCGCTGGCGCTGGCCCTGGTTCAGGCGAGCGTGCCGATCTTCGGCGTGCGCAAGAATGACCCCGTGCTGATGGCGGTCGCTGGTCCGACCGCCATCGCGCAGTTCTTTTTCATTGCGATCGCCTTCGGCGCCTTGACGATCTGTTACGTGCGCTCGGACTTTTCCGTCGTCAATGTGTTCGAGAACTCCCATTCGGCGAAGCCCCTGATCTACAAGATCAGCGGTGTCTGGGGGAACCACGAAGGCTCCATGCTGCTGTGGGTCCTCATCCTGAGCCTGTTCGGCGCGCTGGTGGCGCTGTTCAGCGGAAATCTGCCGGCCCGGCTCAGGGCCAACGTGCTGGCCGTGCAGTCGTGGATTGCTGTCGCTTTCGTCCTCTTCATTCTGGTCACGTCAAATCCGTTCTTGCGCATCCCCCAGCCGCCGTTCGAGGGACGTGATCTCAATCCGATCCTGCAGGATCCCGGCCTCGCTATTCATCCGCCGCTGCTCTACCTCGGCTATGTCGGGCTCTCGATCTCGTTTTCCTTCGCCATTGCCGCGCTGATCGACGGGCGCATCGATGCCGCCTGGGCGCGATGGGTGCGGCCTTGGACCTTGCTCGCCTGGATGTTCCTGACGCTCGGCATCGCCATGGGGTCGTACTGGGCCTACTACACGCTCGGCTGGGGCGGTTGGTGGTTCTGGGATCCGGTGGAGAACGCGTCGTTCATGCCGTGGCTGGCCGCCACCGCGCTCTTGCACTCCGCTCTCGTGATGGAGAAACGCAACGCGCTCAAGGTATGGACGATCTTGCTTGCGATTCTCGCATTTTCGCTCTCGCTGATCGGCACCTTCCTCGTGCGCTCGGGCGTCCTCACCTCGGTGCATGCCTTTGCCACCGATCCGACCCGCGGCGTCTTCATCCTGGCGATCCTCGTGCTGTTCATCGGCGGCAGCCTCGCGCTGTTTGCGTTGCGCGCCCCGTTGCTCAAGCAGGGAGGCCTGTTCGCGCCGGTTTCGCGCGAAGGCGCGCTCGTGCTCAACAATCTGTTTCTGGTGACCGCTTGTGCGACGGTATTCGTCGGTACGCTCTATCCCCTGGCGCTCGAAGCGCTCACCGGCGAGAAGATCTCGGTCGGCGCGCCGTTCTTCAACTCCACCTTCGGGCCGTTGTTCGTTCCGCTGCTCATTGCGATGCCGTTTGGGCCATTGCTCGCGTGGAAACGCGGGGACCTTCTGGGCGTCGCTCAACGGCTCGTCGGCGCAGCCGCGATCGGCGTCATCACCGTCGCGGTGGTCTTTGCCATGGAAGGCGGCGGACCAATCCTGGTGCCGTTCGCGATCGGTCTTGCCCTCTATGTCATGGCGGGTGCCTTGACCGAGATCGTGGAGCGCACAGGTCTGCTGAAGGTGCCGTTCTCGACCGCGTTTGCGCGCGCCCGGGGCTTGCCGCGTTCGGCCTGGGGCGGGGCGTTCGCGCATTTCGGGCTCGGCCTCACGCTGCTTGGCATTATCGGCGAGACGCAGTGGGGCATCGAGCGGATTGCGGAGCTCAAGCCGGGGCAGACGATCTCGATTCGTCGCTATGATTTGCAATTCGACGGCATGAGCACGCGGCAAGGCCCGAACTACCGCGAGCTCGCTGCGCATTTCACCGTCCGGCGCCACGGCGATGTTATCGGCGTCATGGTGCCGGCCAAGCGCAGCTTCCCCTCGCGCGGCTCTGCCACCACCGAGACCGCGCTGATGACGCGCGGATTTTCCCAGCTCTATTTGTCGCTCGGCGATCCCAACCCGGATGGCTCGCTCGCAGTGCGGCTCTACTACAAGCCCCTGGTGCTGCTGATCTGGCTCGGCGCGGTGGTCATGGTGGTCGGCGGGGCATTGTCGCTGTCGGATCGCCGCCTGCGGGTGGGAGCGCCGAAGCCGGCGAGAAGCAAGACTGCGCTGGCTCCCGCGGAGTAGGGCATGCGGTGGCTCTTCTTCATCGTCGTGATGCTCGCGCTCGTCGCTTCCCCGCGGCTCGAAGCCGTGCAGCCCGATGAAATTCTTTCCGACCCGGCCCTGGAGGGGCGCGCCCGCGTGCTCTCGAAGGAGCTGCGCTGCATGGTCTGTCAGAACCAATCGATCGACGATTCTGATGCGCCGCTGGCGCGCGACCTGCGTGTTCTGGTGCGTGAGCGGTTGCAGGCCGGCGACAGCGACCGGCAGGTCATCGATTTTCTGGTCGCGCGCTACGGCGAGTTCGTGCTGCTCAAGCCGCGGTTCTCATGGCATACCGCACTGTTATGGCTCGGACCGGCCGCCGTCCTGCTTATCGGCGCGCTCGGCCTCTTCATGCTTGCACGTCGCCACCGAGCCGCTTCCGGTCCTGCCGCGGCGGCGGGAGCGACTCTCACGCCCGCCGAAGAGGCGCGGTTGTCCGAGATCCTGGACCGCCGCGATCGCTGAACCATAAGTTGCTCCATTCATTTCCTTTTTTATCTTTTATTGCGCTGACAACGGCCGCGGCGACGCGATCATTCGCAGATGGCGGGCTGCCGCGCGCAAAAAACCTCCCGCCGGATCTCGTAAACTTTTGTAATCACTATAGATTTTTAGTTCCGATCACTCTTACCAAACTTTAATTTCCCCGACAGCGCCCGGTAAGGAAGCGCGCCCCATCTTGTTGTTCTGCAACCAGGGCCCACTCGGGCTCCTGCCGCACAAAAGATGGAGTGACCCTAATGACTGCGAGCGTTCCCGCTCCGAAATCGCGCATTCTGTCCGCGCGTCGTGTTGTTCTGCTCGCCGGTGTGGCGGGCCTAAGCGTGGCCGTGCTCGGTGGTGCGGATCTCGTGACCAAGGCGACCGGCCCGGCTCTCAGCACCGTTGCCTATGCCCAGGGCGTCCAGCGTCCGATGGGATTTGCCGACATCGTCGAGAAGGTGAAGCCGGCGGTCATCTCGGTCCGCGTCAAGCTCGACGCCGGCCCGAAGATGATGGGCATGGAGGGCGATTCGCCGCTCGCGCCGAATTCGCAGATGGAGCGGTTCTTCCGTCGCTTCGGCATGCCGGACATGTCCCCCGACGAGCCCCGGGGCCAGCGCAATCCGGCTGATCCGCGCGGCCCGCGCAATCGCCTCGTCACCGGCCAGGGTTCTGGTTTCTTCATCACCGCGGACGGCTACGCCGTGACCAACAATCACGTGGTCGACAAGGCCGACACCGTCGAAGTCACGACCGATGAGGGCAAGACCTACACGGCCAAGGTGATCGGGACCGATCCGCGCACCGACCTCGCACTCATCAAGGTCGAGGGCCGCACTGACTTCCCCTATGCCAAGCTCTCCGAGAAAGCGCCGCGCATTGGCGACTGGGTCCTGGCGGTCGGTAATCCGTTCGGACTCGGCGGCACCGTGACGGCCGGCATTGTTTCGGCGCGCGGCCGCGACATCGGAGCCGGTCCCTACGACGACTTCATCCAGATCGACGCTCCGGTCAACAAGGGCAACTCGGGCGGTCCGACATTCGACGTCGATGGCAACGTGCTCGGTGTCAACACGGCGATCTTCTCGCCGTCGGGCGGCTCCGTGGGCATCGCCTTCGCCATTCCTGCTGGGACGGTGAAGTCGGTCGTCGCGCAGCTCAAGGATACGGGCAAGGTCAGCCGCGGTTGGATCGGCGTGCAGATCCAGCCCGTCACGGCCGAGCTCGCCGACAATCTTGGCCTGAAAGCGCCGGAAGGCGCGATGGTCTCCGATCCGCAGGACAACGGTCCGGCAGCCAAGGCCGGCATCCTGGCCGGGGACGTGATCACCAAGGTCAATGGCGCGCCGGTCAAGGACGCCAAGGATCTCGCCAGGCAGATTGGCGCCATGGCGCCGGGTGCAACGGCGAAATTGACCGTGTGGCGCAAGGGCGAGGAGAAGACCTTCTCGATCGCGCTCGGCGAGCTGCCCAACCAGCGGGAGGCGAAGGCGGGGACGCCGGACTCCTCCGGCCGGAACAGCGCCGATGTTCCCCGGCTCGGCCTCACGGTCGCCCCGGCCGGCCAAGTCGCCGGCAGCGGCTCGGAAGGCGTGGTGGTCACCGAAGTCGATCCCAATGGGATTGCCTCCGATCAGGGCTTCAAGACCGGCGACGTCATCCTCGAGGTCGGCGGCAAGAAGGTCGCCAATCCGGTGGATGTGCGTAGCGCCCTGAGCGAGGCCCAGAAGGACGGCAAGCGCACGATCCTGATGCGGGTGAAATCGGGCGAGGAGACGAGGTTCGTCGCGGTACGGCTCGCCAAAGCTTAACCCAATGGGGCGCACCGCCGGCATCCGTCGCCCCCGCCGGCGGTTCGAACCAGGGGGACGGACCCTCGGTCCGTCCCCATCCCCTCTAACTCCGTTCCGGCATCCGTCGCCCCCGCCGGTTCTGAGTTGGTTGAGGGGCGGCGGGTTCAAACCGCCGCCCCTCGCGTTTTTGCGGTTGCCGCGGGACCGGCTTGATTCCGCGCCGACGTGCGGACACTTTCAAATAGTAACGGTATGATTGGTTCAGCCCCGTACAGTCCCGCCCCCCGGGAAATCGCTTATCCGAGAGACGGTCGATTCGTCATGCGTCTCCTGATCATTGAAGACGACCGCGACGCCGCTGATTATCTGGCCAAGGCGTTCCGCGAGGTGGGGCATGTCGCCGACTTGGCGGCGGATGGCGAGGAAGGACTCGCGCAGGCGCTCGACGGGCAATATGACGTGCTGATCGTCGACCGCATGCTACCCAAACTCGACGGCCTCACGGTGATTGGCACCTTGCGCAGCAAAGGCATCGAGACGCCCGCGCTCATTCTTTCCGCGCTGGGTCAGGTCGATGATCGGGTCAAAGGCCTGCGCGCCGGCGGCGACGATTATTTGCCCAAGCCCTATTCGTTTTCAGAATTGCTGGCGCGCACGGAAGTCCTGGCGCGGCGGCGAGGGGGCCGCGAGGAGACCGTTTATCGCGTCGGCGACCTCGAGCTCGATCGCCTTTCGCATCAGGTGACGCGCGGCGGCGACGAGATCGTCCTGCAGCCGCGGGAGTTCCGGCTGCTCGAATACCTCATGAAGCATGCCGGTCAGGTGGTGACCCGAACCATGCTGCTGGAGAATGTGTGGGATTACCATTTCGACCCGCAAACCAACGTCATCGACGTCCACATCTCGCGGCTGCGGTCGAAAATTGATAAAGGTTTCACCCAGGCTTTGCTGCATACGGTGCGCGGCGCAGGGTACGTGATCCGCGACAGCAAATGAGCCTGTCATCGCCTGCGCTACGCAGGATGACATGCACGGGTGACGGATGACGGCGCTGGGCAAGCTTCTACGCACGACGGCGTTCAAGCTGACGCTGGTCTATCTGACCGTGTTCGCGATGTTCGCGGCTTTCCTGCTCGTCTATTTCGCTTGGAACACGCGCCGACTGATCACCGAGCAAATCACCCAGACGGTGGATGCCGAGATCACCGGCCTGGCCGAACAATACCGCCAGGGCGGCATTCGGCGCCTCGTCTTCGTCGTCGATGCCAGATCGCGGCGACCGGGCTCGAGCCTTTATCTCGTGACCACCCGCGCGGGCGAAGGGCTTGCGGGCAATGTCGGCTCGCTTGCCACCGGTATCCTTGAAACGCCTGGGTGGACGGAGACGGCCTATCGTCGGCTGGACGACCCCGACGGCGCCGAGCACCAGGCTCTCATCCGGGTATTCCAGTTGCCGGCCGGTTTTCGTCTCCTGGTCGGCCGGGATCTCGAAGAGCGCGAACGCCTCCACGATATCGTGCTCGCCGCCGGGCGCTGGTCGCTGGCGATCGTCATCGTGCTGGGAGTGGCCGGCGGATTCTTCGTAACACGGCGCGTTCTCAAGCGTGTGGACGCGATGACGGACACGACGCGAAAGATCATGGATGGCGATCTCGCCGGGCGCCTTCCGATCGCGGGAACGGGCGACGAGTTGGACCGGCTGGCCACCAACCTCAATGCCATGCTCGAGCGCATCGAGGGACTGATGCACGGGTTCAAGGAGGTATCGGACAATATCGCCCACGACCTCAAGACCCCGCTGACCCGGCTGCGCAACCGCTGCGAAGAGGCCTTGCGGCTCGCGGAAGACGAATCGCAGTACCGTGTCGCGCTCGAGAGCACGATCGAGGAATCCGACGCGTTGATCCGCACCTTCAACGCGCTGCTCATGATCGCGCGGGCGGAGTCAGGGCAGGCGCGCGACGGCATGACCGAGTTCGACGCAGCGGAAATTGCCCGCGGCGTGGGCGAACTCTACGAGCCGCTCGCCGACGAGAAGGGAATCCGGCTCAAGGTCGAAGCTCCGACGCCTGCGCCGGTTCACGGCAACCGGGAACTCATCAGCCAGGCGCTCGCCAATTTGGTCGACAATGCGATCAAATACGGCGCGCCGGACAATACCGCCGGCGTCAACGGGGCGGCAGCGGAAATCGTCGTCAAGGCGGTCGGCGAGGGCGACCGGATCCTGCTCGCGGTCGCTGACGGCGGTCACGGCATTCCGGAAGCCGACCGCGGGCGCGCGGTGGAGCGCTTCGTGCGACTAGAGCAGAGCCGCTCAAAGCCGGGCTCGGGGTTGGGGCTGAGCCTTGCGTCGGCGGTCGCCCGCCTGCATGGCGGCGAGCTCAAGCTCGAGGACAACCACCCGGGCCTCAGGACCGTCATCTCGCTGCCGCGCGCGGCGTTGGCTGCGGCGGTGCATTGAATTCTCTCCGCGGGCGCCGCGTAACCTCGCCCAGCAGATGATACCAGCCGTTCAGATGCTGTAATCCGGTCGGTCGCCGCTTGCGCCGGGCCCGACAAATTGGGATTGAGTTCTGATGTCCATGGATCTTCCGGCGATGGGGACGGTCGAACGCGCCCGCGATCAATCCGGGACGCTGGCGCAGCGCATCCGCACGTCGCCAGATCTTGCTGACGCCAGCGCTGCCCGTGCGCGCGTGAACGACTGGCTCGACGAAATCGCAGATACGGTCGCCGGCAAGACGCTGATCCGGCTGTTCGCGACTCACTCCCTGCTCAACGCCCTCATCAGCGGGCTGGCGGAGGGCTCGCGATATCTTTGGGAACTGGTGCGCGCTGACCCTCAGCGGCTCGTTTCGCTGCTCGAGGCCGAGCCCGAGCGCCGCTTCGACGAAATTCTCGCCGATGCAAGAGGGGCCATCGCCGCAGCGCAGGACGAGCCCGAAGTGATGCATCTTCTTCGCCGCATGAAGGCGGAGGCGGCGCTGCTGATCGCGCTCGCCGATATCGGCGGGGTTTGGCCGGTGATGCAGGTCATCGAGCGGCAAACCAGGCTGGCCGACGTCGCGGTCGGCAGCGCGGTCGATTACCTCTTCGCCGATGCCCAGCGGCGCGGCAAGCTCAAGTCTTCCGAGGCCAAGGGCCCCGCGGAACACTCCGGCTTCATCGTGCTCGCCATGGGCAAGATGGGAGCGGGCGAGCTCAACTATTCGAGCGATATCGACCTTATCGTCTTCTACGACGAGGCCACCCCTCTGTCCGGAACCGAGCCGGCTCCGTTCTACGTGCGCATCACGCGGACGCTGGTGAAGCTTCTGCAACAGCGCACCGGCGACGGCTACGTCTTCCGCACCGATCTGCGGCTGCGTCCGGATCCAGCCTCAACCCAGATCGCGGTCTCCACGGCGTCGGCGCTCGATTATTACGAGAGCCGGGGGCAGAACTGGGAGCGCGCCGCGCTGATCAAGGCGAGAGCCTGTGCCGGCGATCTTGCGGCCGGGAAGGCATTGCTCGGCGAACTCTCGCCTTTCATCTGGCGCAAATACCTGGACTTCGCGGCGGTGGCTGACGTTCACACCATGAAGCGACAGATCCACGCTTATCGCGGTCACGACCAGATTGCCGTCGAGGGGCACAATATCAAGCTCGGCCGGGGCGGCATCCGGGAGATCGAATTCTTCGTGCAGACCCAGCAGCTCATTGCCGGCGGCCGGCATCCCGAACTGCGCACCAAAGAGACCCTGCGGACGCTCGACGTGCTCGCCGATGGGGGATGGATCGGCGCGCATGTGCGTGATGATCTCGGCGCCGCTTATCGCTTCCTGCGCGCGGTCGAAAATCGCCTGCAAATGGTCGCTGATGAACAGACCCACACATTGCCACTCGATCGAGACGGGCTCGAACACTTCGCGCGCTTCGCGGGGTTTGCGGGTCGCGATGCCTTTGCGGATGCGCTGGTCGCGCATCTACGCGTCGTGCAGCGCCATTATGCGACGCTGTTCGAGAATGCGCCCGGCGTCGAGGCGGGCCATCCGACTTTGCAGTTTCCCGCGCAGGCCGACGATAAGGAAACGCTCGACCGGCTCACCGAGTTGGGATTTCGCCAGCCGCTTGAAGTGTCCGCTCTCGTGCGGCGCTGGAGCACCGGCGCTCACGCGTCGCTGAAAGGCGAATTCGCGCGCAGCCGGCTTGCCGAGATCGTACCCCTGCTGTTGCATCAGTTCGCCCGCTCGGCCAATCCCGACGCGGCCGTCCTCGCTTTCGATCGCTTCCTCGCCGGCCTCCACGGTGGCGGGCGGTTGTTTTCGCTGTTGCGGCAGAATCCCGATCTTATTGCGCTGATCGCCCTCGTGCTGGGCACCGCCCCGCGCCTGGCCGATAGCCTTGCGCAGTTTCCGCAGGTCATGGATGCCGTCGTCGATCCGAGCTTCTTCGGCGCGCTGCCGGAGGAATCCGAGATCGCGGCCAGCCTCGACCGTTCGCTCCAGCAGGCCCAGTCGTACGAGGATTTTCTCGATCGCAATCGCATATTCGCGCAGGAGCAGATGTTCCTGATCGGGACGCGCATCCTGTCGGGAACTGTCTCGGCCGAGCAGGCGGGCGAGGCGTTTGCCCGGCTGGCGGACGTGCTGACCCGCTCCCTGCACCGTGCGGTCGAAGAGCAGTTCGCTGGCCTGCATGGCCGTATCGCCGGGCAGGAGACGGCGGTCCTCGCGCTTGGGAAGCTCGGGGGGCGCGAGATGACGGCGAGCTCGGACCTCGACATGATCGTCGTCTACGATTTCGATCCTGAACGGCCGGAATCCTCCGGCCCCCGTCCTCTTTATGGCGCCCAGTATTTTTCGCGGCTGACACAGCGGCTGATCAGCGCGCTGACGGCGCAAACGAATTATGGGGTGCTCTACCAGGTTGACATGCGCCTGCGCCCTTCCGGCCGCTCGGGGCCGCTCGCGACCCACATCGATGGTTTTGCCGACTATCAACAAAACGAAGCCTGGACCTGGGAGCACATGGCGCTCACGCGCGCCCGGGTCGTCTCGGCCTCGCCGCCATTTGCCGCGCGCGTGGAGGCGCTGATCCGCGCGGTGCTAAGCCGGCCCCGCGACGCCGAGATGGTGGCCGCAGATGTCGTGGAAATGCGCAAGGCGATCGCAACCGAAAAAGGCGACAGTGAGCGATGGAATCTCAAATACGTGGCCGGCGGGCTGATCGATATCGAGTTCATCGCGCAATATCTGCAGCTGGTTCACGCCGCCACGACACCCGACATCCTCGATACCTCGACCGCGCGTGTGCTCGAGAAGGCATGGCGCCTGGGCGCGCTGAGCACCGAGGAGGCCGAGGTGCTGCGCCCAGCGATGCGGCTCTACGATGATCTCACGCAGATCCTGCGCCTGTGTCTTTCCGGTCCGTTCGACCCGAGTGCGGCGGCGCCCGGCCTCATTGGACTGTTGGCGCGCGCCGCCGACGTGCCCGATTTTGCCACGCTCGATGCTTTTCTCGGCGAGACCCAGAACAAGGTGCGTGCGAGCTTCAATCGTATTCTCGGCGTATCGTCTTGAGCGGCGCCCGCATGCGAGCAATGTCCTGCCGTTGGATCAACGCGCGTATGTTGGCGTGCATTTGCCGTTGTCCTCCGCAGGAATGTCAGGCGCCGGCGATTTCCCGTCGGCCTGCACGCCGTCACTTCAATTCGAATTCCACCAGCTCGATGCGGGTTGACCCGATATTGCGGACGGCGCGCGTGGCGCCGGGCTCCTGCCAGTAGAAATCGCCGAGTCGCAGCATCATGCCGCGATCGGGCTCGCCGGGTACGCTCTCGGCGATTTCGCCGCCATCGATGATGACGCGAAGGCCGGGCGCGTTTTGGGTGATGGCCGTCGCTGTCTGCCCCGGTTCGAGCACCAAGCGCCACGCCCGCACGCGCTCGTTGTCGAGGATTTGCGTGTAGCCCGGGCCTTCGCGCAAACCCGGCGAGAAGCGGCCCGGCGGCGCGTTCATCAACGTGACGACGATGTTATGAAATGCCGTGGCGCCGACATTGTTGACCCGGTGAGTCATGCTCTGCTTGGAGTAGGGGGTGTAGGTCACGGTGCCGCGGGGCGTTCGGCGCGGCGGCGTCGGGGCCTGGCCGAGCACTTGGCCTGACTGGTCCGCTTCCTCGATCAGCACGCTGATCTGATCGGTCGAATGGATGTGATAGCCCGCGGAACGGCGAGAGGGGATGTTGACCCGCAGCAAGGCCACATAGTCGTTGCGAAATACCGGCACGTGATACGCCGCCTTGTCGACCGGCACGGCCGGTCCCTCGTCCTGCGCCAGCGCCGGCAGCGCGAGCGTGAGGGCGCCGACGAGAAGGGATGCGCTGAAAAGGTGCTGCATTGAATCTCCTCCCTTACGGGCTCGTCGCCTTCATCGGCGATCGAAGTTGATGCAAGATCGTCGCGTGCACAGAAGACTGCGCTTGGTCCGGAATGGGCGCAAGGGCGGCTGGCAACATCCGGCTCGCCGCGCGCGCTTGACCGAAATCGATGTCACTCAAGTCCGCGCGGGTGAACCATGAGATTAAGCCGCCGTCACATCCTGACACTCGCCGGGGCCAGTTTCTTCGCCCCATCCGTCGCGAGACGCGCCCGGGCACAGGCCTATCCAAGCCGGCCGGTGCGGGTGATCGTCCCGGTCGCGGCCGGCGGGGCGAATGACACGACCGCACGCCTGTTCGCGCAGAAGCTCAGCGAAAGTCTGGCGCAACAGTTCTATGTGGAAAATATAGCCGGCGCGGGCGGCAACCTCGGCATCGGGACCGCCGCGCGGGCGGCCCCGGACGGCTACACGCTGCTGGCGGCGGGCGGCAACTTCGTGATCAATCCCAGCCTCTACGCCAAAATCCCGTACGATCCTGAGAAGGACTTCGCGGCGGTGAGCCTGATGTGCTCGTCGCCGCACATGCTCGCGGTGCATCCTTCGATCCCGGCGAGCAGCGTCAGCGAGCTCATCGCATTGGCGAAGGCGAGCCCGGGTCAACTGAGTTATGCGTCGGCGGGCCGGGGGACGCCGGCGCATCTCGCGGGCGAACTGTTCAAGCTCGCATTCGGCGTCGAGATGACCCATGTGCCGTTCACCGGCGGCGGGCCGGCCATGACCGCGACGCTCGGAGGACACACGCCCTGCGTGGTCTCCGCCCTGCCGACGGGCGCGCCCTACGCCAAGGCGGGCAATGTCCGCGCGCTCGCAATGATGAGCGCGAAACGCTCGCCGCTGCTGCCCGATGTGCCGACCATGGCGGAGGCGACCGGCACCGGTCTTGAGGCGGACATCGTCACCGGGCTGGTGGTGCCGGCGGGAACGCCGAGAGAGATCATCGACCTGCTCCACCGCACCATCGCGAAAATCGTCGCGCCCCGCGACTTCAACGACCGTCTGCTGGCGCTTGGCTTCGATCCGGTCGCGAGCACGCCCGACCAGTTCGCGGACTGGCTCAAGAGCGAACTCGCCAAATGGGGTAAAGTCATTCGCGAGGCCAACATCGCCGTGCAGTGACGTCTGCGACAACGTCGCTTCGCTCGGTCAGTCCTCGCCCATCGACAGCAGCGCGGCCTATGCCGCTGCCTCGGCAATTTCGTGCTTGCGGACGGAAGGACGGTCGATCGGCAGCCGCAGCACGACCATTGTGCCTCTTCCCGGCTTGGAACGGATGCGGATCGTGCCGTGATGCAGCTCGGTGAGCGACTTTGCGATCGCAAGCCCCAATCCCGAGCCTTGATGACTCTTGGTGAGCTGGCTTTCGACCTGCTCGAATGGCCGGCCCAACCGCGCCAGCGCGTCCTCGGGGATACCAATCCCGGTATCCGCGATGGCGATGCTGACCCACCCTCGCGTCGCCCGTGCGCGGATCGTGATGCGACCGCCTTCCGGGGTGAACTTTACGGCATTGGAAAGCAGGTTCAGCACGATCTGCTTGAGCAGGCGCTGGTCGGCCATCAGGCGGACGCCGCGGCCCATCCGTGCGGTGAGCTTGAGCCGCTTGTCGTCCGCACGTCCCGACACCACCCGCATCGCGTCATTGAGGAACGGCTCGAGCTCGACCTGCTCGGGATCGAGCCGGATTCGTCCGGCCTCGATCTTGGACATGTCGAGAATGTCGTTGATGACATCGAGCAGGTATTGCCCGCTTTGGTGGATGTCGGAGCAATATTCGCGATACTTGTCGGTGCCCAGAGGGCCGAACATGCCGGCCGCCATGATTTCGGAGAACCCGATAATGGCGTTGAGCGGCGTGCGCAGCTCGTGGCTCATATTGGCGAGGAACTTTGACTTGGCCTGGTTGGCCTCTTCGGCGCGGGTCTTCTCCTCGGCATATTTCTCCGCGAGATCCGCAACCTCTTCGGCCTGCCGCTCGAGCTTCTGTTGCGAGTGGCGCAGATCGGCGACCGTGGCCATCAAGCGCTTCTCGCTCTCCATCAGCTTTTCTTCGTGCAGCTTGATGTTGGTGATGTCGGTGCCGACCGAGACATAGCCTCCATCCTTGGTGCGTCGCTCGCTGATGTGCAGCCATCGGCCGTCATCGAGCTGGGCTTCGAAGGTGCGGGCGCCGGGAATCTGGCCCTCGCTGGTGACCTTCGAGCGCACGACCGGCTTGCGTCCGGCCGCCACCACGGACTCATACGAGGCGCCGGCCTGGATCGCTTCATTCGGCAGATTGTGCAACTCCTGGAAATTCGAATTGCACAACACCAGACGGTTCTGCGCGTCCCAAACCACGAAGGCCTCGGGGATGGTCTCGATGGCGTCGCGCAGCCGCAGATCCGCCTCGACGGTCCGCTCGACCAATGTCTTTTGCTCGGTGATGTCGACCGCGATCCCGATCAGATGCGGTCCCCCGTCGCCAGCCTGCTGGACCAACTCGCAGCGCGCGCGCAGCCACACCCAGTTGCCGTTGGCATGGCGCATGCGGAAGGCGTGGTCCACCAGGGTCGTCGTGGCGTCGGCGAGCTGAGCGGCTAGCTCATAGAGCCGGATGTCGTCGGGATGGACGAGAGCGTTGACCTCACCAAAGCTCAGCAGCGTGTCCCGCGGCTTGAGGCCGAGAATGGCGAACATCGAGTGCGACCAGAACACGCGCCCGCGGGCGAGATCCCAGTCCCACAATCCGCAGCGTCCGCGATTGAGGGCGGTGTCGATGCGCGAGCGCACGGTCTCATAGATCACATCCGCTTCACGCGCGCGCGTCGCCTGCCAGTGGAACGCGAAGCCGAGGATCAGGACGACGAAGCCGGTGGTGGCGGAAAGGGTGACGGTCAAGGCCGTATCTGATGCCCAAGCCGCCAATGCCTCGGCACGACCATGCAAGATCGCGATCTCGCCGTTCGAAGCGGGGAGGCTGCGCACGGTTCCAAAGGCCAAGCTGCCGTCGGCGAGCGGAATTTCCAGGACCCCGGCCGCGGCACCGAATGTGGTCAGGGGCTGCGTAGGTCCGAGCACGTCGATCAGCCGGCGTCCGATCATGCCCGCCTCGACCGGGACGATCGCACTGATCGTGTTGTCGCCGCTGGCAATGGATTCGTGGCGGACACCGGCGACAATGACGCCGTCGCCATTGGCAATCAGCACTTGGCGGCCGGGCGCGCGTGCCCAGGCCGGCATCAGGCGCTGGAGCTCGGCCTGAAGCCGGCGCTCGAAGCCCGATTTCTCGGCCTTCGACCGTTCCAACCGCTCGATTCCATCGACGAGAAAATCGGCGCTGCCTTCGATCTGTTTGACGATCTCGCCGATCGCCTGGCGACGATGATCCAGCACCTGGACGATCGCGCCGACACAGATGGTAAGCAGAAACGCGATGATCAACGCCGGGACAGCACGCCGCAAAGCCGGCTCGGCGGTGAGTAACCGCCGATACGCAGGCTTGGCAATCGATTGTGCTAGTCCTTTGATTGAATCTGAGTTTACAGACGCGCTCGCGACCTCGGCGCGCGCCATGGCTCGCCTCCGTTCGGATTCCTCAACACCTTCATCGGAAGGATGTGCCGCATCTCTCCGAATCGATTTTGATTGGAATCGAAAGATGGCGATTTGTCGAGGGGGTTGTTAAATAATTTTTAAGTTTTGTTAATCGCTGCTTCGGCCTTGATCGGGCGAGGCTTTTTAGCCTCGGCCGCGACCGACCGGTTCCTGATGTCCGCGCCCGACGGGGTCGCCGAGGTCGTCGGGAGCGCTGGAAAGCCCCATTCGTTGACGCCGGTCAGGCGGCGGTAGCGGGAACTGCGATCAGCCGGCAGCAAGCGCGCGCTGGACGATGTCGGCCACGTCGGGCGACCGCGAGGGCGCGGCGGCGACCCGCTGCAAAGCCTTCTCCGCCATCGCGCGCCGTCCCGGCTCGAGCACCCGCCAACTCTTCAGGGCGGACAATAGCCGCGCCGCGAGTTGCGGATTCTTGCGATCGAGCGCCAGGACCGTATCCACGACGAAGTCATAGCCCGCGCCATCGGCGCGGTTGAACTCCTTCTGGTTT
Source organism: Xanthobacteraceae bacterium (assembly GCA_035690995.1). Taxonomy (GTDB): domain Bacteria; phylum Pseudomonadota; class Alphaproteobacteria; order Rhizobiales; family Xanthobacteraceae; genus VAZQ01. Next base: position 4,036 of record DASSJW010000989.1, on the reverse strand, counting down.
GCCAGCGCAAAGGCGTGGATCAGGGCACGCACGCGATTGGGGTTGGTAAACGAAAACGCGGGATGTGCCGTGAGCGCCTTGACGCGATCCAGCGTTCCCGGTTCTGGAATGGTGGCCTGCAACGTAAACCACTTGTCGATAATCAGCGGATCACCGTCATAGCGAGCGTAGAAATCGTCAAGCGTGGCTGCCCGTTCTGGTACGTCGCAGAGCGACAGCGTCGAGAGCGCCGCCATGCGATCGGTCATGTTGTCGGCGTCCTGATACTGCCGCGCAGCCAGCGAGATAGCGTCGCGCCGGCGCGTCGCCACAAGCAGGCTGAGACAGGTATTGCGCAGCGCGCGCCGTCCGGCACCCGCCGCATCGGGCGTGTAGGGCCGGCTTTCGGAGAGCCGGCGATAGTGATCGAACAATGAGCCCGCGAGATGTTGGCCCATTTCCCCCTGCAGGGCGAAGCGTGCCGCGAAGATGGCATCGGGATCGACATCGCGGCCAATCTCGCGTGCGAGGTCCGACTCGCCCGGCGGCGTGAGGGCAAGCGCGACGAAGGCAGGCTCGAGCGTGCCGTCATCAAGGGTCGCGCCGAGAGCGTCGAGCAGGCCGCTGTCCCGACGTGTCGGTTGCGCAGCACGCAAGCTCGAGACGTTGTCGAGGAGGAGGCGTGTCGCCAGCGTCTGCAATGCCTGCCAGCGATTGAACGGGTCGGCATCATGCGCGGCCAGGAATCTCAACTCGTCGGCGGAAAGGTTGGCGATGAGCTTGATCGGCGCCGAAAATCCACGATTGAGCGAGGGCACCGGCGGCTCGCCGATGTCGCCGAACACGAACGATTCCGCCGGCTTGGTCAGCGTGAGCACACCGCGCTCGATCGCGCGCCCGTCGCTGAGCTTCAGCGCCAGATCACGCCCGTCGCGCCCGACGAGGCCGATCGTAAATGGGATCACCATCGGTTCCTTGCTGGGCTGGCCGGGTGTCGCTGGCACGGTCTGAGCGACATCGAGCCGGTAGGTCCTTGCCTGCGGGTCGTAGCCGCCGGCGGCGACGACCTCGGGCGTGCCGGCTTGCGAGTACCACAGCATGAATTGTGCGAGGTCGGCACGAGACACATCGGCGAAGCACTGCACGAACTGCTCGATGGTCGCCGCCTCGCCGTCGTGGCGGGTGAAATAGAGATCCATGCCCTGGCGAAACATCTCCGGGCCGAGCAGCGTCTTGAGCATGCGCACGACTTCGGCGCCTTTCTCGTACACCGTCGCCGTGTAGAAATTGTTGATCTCGTGGTAGAGGCGGGGACGTACGGGATGGGCGAGGGGACCCGCATCTTCGACGAATTGGTGAGCGCGCAGGCCTCGCACGTCGCTGATGCGCTCGACCGCGCGCGAGCGGGCATCGGCGGAAAACTCCTGATCGCGGAACACCGTAAGCCCTTCCTTGAGGCAGAGCTGGAACCAGTCGCGGCAGGTGATGCGGTTGCCGGTCCAATTGTGAAAGTATTCGTGGGCAATGATCGCCTCGATCCGCTCGAAGTCGCTGTCGGTGGCCGTTTCGGGCGAGGCGAGCACGTACTTGTCATTGAAGACGTTGAGCCCTTTGTTCTCCATCGCCCCCATATTGAAGTCGGACACTGCGACGATCATGAAAATATCGAGATCGTATTCGCGGCCGAATGCCGTCTCGTCCCAGCGCATCGCGCGCTTGAGGGAATCCATGGCATAGACGCAGCGGGCTTCCTTGCCCGCTTCGACATAGATCCGAAGCGTGACCTCGCGACCCGACATGGTGCGAAAGCGATCCTCGACGCAGGCCAGCTTTCCTCCGACCAGCGCGAACAGATACGACGGCTTCGGGAACGGGTCGTGCCAGACCGCGAAATGCCGGCCGGTGCCTGGCACGTCTCCGGAGGCGATGAGATTTCCATTGGCGAGCAGCACCGGGGCGTCGGCCTTATCGGCCTCGATGCGGGTGGTGTAGACCGCCATGACATCGGGGCGGTCGGGGAAATAAGTGATGCGGCGAAAGCCTTCGGCCTCGCATTGGGTGCAATAGATCGGCCCCGAACGATAGAGGCCCATGAGCTGGGTGTTGGCCGAGGGGTCGATGACGGTCTCGATCTCCAGCCGGAACGGGCGGTGCGGCGGCTGCGCGATGGTGAGCCGGTCGGCCGTTGCCACGAACTGTTCGGGGGGAAGCGTGGCGCCGTCGACTTTCAGCGCCCGCAGGTCGAGCGCGTCGCCGTCGAGCATGAGCGGCGCGGGCGCGGCTCCGTGTCCGTTGGGCCGCAGGGTCAGGGTCGCGCGCACCCGCGTGGCCGCAGGATCAAGCGAGACATCGAGTTCCACGGTCTCGACGAGCCAGTCGGGCTGGCGGTAATCTTCGAGACGAACGGGACGGGCTTCTTCAGTGCGCATATCGATTCCATGTGTCGCTGAGAGCCCGGACAACGGACATGCCGCGGGCGTGGCTCGAAGGCTCTAGATCGGGACGTTTTTACTCATATACCCTGAATGGGCTTCCTGCTTTAATCGCTTTCCAGAACACCGCAACCCAATGTAAGGGTGCGCCGACAATATCGGGAGGACTGTGATGACGGCTCTTCGCGCGACCTTGCTGGCCCTGTCGACAGGGGCAGCCCTGGCTTTTGGTACCTCTTTCGACGCATCGGCCCAAGCCTATCCCAACCAGGTCGTCCGCATCGTCGTTCCGTTCTCCGCGGGCAGCATCACCGACGGTCTCGCCCGTATTCTCGCCGACAAGCTCGGTGAACTGTGGAAGCAGCAGGTGATTGTTGAAAACCGGCCGGGGCTGCCGGGAACCACGGCGGTCGCGAAGAGCGCGCCCGATGGCTACACGTTGATGCTAACCTCGAACGGGCACACGATCGCGAATGCGATCAACAAGAGCATCCAGTTCGATCCGGTCAAGGATTTCGCTGGCGTATCACGCGTCGCGGCGGTGCCGCTGGTCGCAATCGTCCCGCCCGATTTTCCGGGGAAGACTCTGAAGGATTTCATTGCGCTGGCAAACGAGAAGCCGGGCCAGCTCAACTTCTCCTCGGCGGGGGTTGCCAGCACCTCGTATCTGTCGGCCGAAATTCTAAGGCAGGACGCCAAGATCAAAATCCAGCACGTGCCCTACAAAGGCGCGCCCGAGGCCACGACCGCCGTCATCCGCAACGACGTGCAAATGTACATGGCGCCGATCCCGGCCACGCAGGAGCTGACCGCAACCGGAAAGGTCAAGGCGATCGCCATCAATTCGGCCAAACGCGTTCCGCAATTGCCTGATGTGCCGACCGTCGCGGAGACCTTGCCGAGTTACAAATACGAATCCTGGTTCGGCGTGCTCGCGCCGGCCGGGACGCCGCAGCCGATCCTGACCAAGGTCAGCGAGGACATCGCGAAAGTGCTCGAAATGCCTGACGTCAGGGAGAAGCTTCTGGCGCAAGGCTCGATTCCCGCGCCTACGACGCCGGCCGAGTTCGACGCCATCAACAAGGCCGACACCGAGCGTTACGGCAAGATCCTCAAGGACGCCGGCATCACGCCGCAATAACGCGATTCGATACTCGCATCCTGAGCGCGCGCGCCGGGGCCGCAGCCGAGCGAGCGTCGCCGTCGGCGGCATCGGGCGGAGGCGGTGAGGGCGGCCGCCTGCCGCCTCGCCGTCCTCTGCCGCTCCACCGGTCGGCGCAGCCAATTCCAGCCCACACACGTTGTTTGATCGCTCGGATTGGTGGGCAGTGACCCACGCCGGCTTCGTCCGCCGTCGAGTCGCTAGAAGCGTCCCTGCAACGGGGATAGCATGGATCAAAATAATGAACGCTCGGGAGGACGTCATGACTTTCTGCGCTTGCAGTTCGTGCGCTCCGTCATCCGCGGTCTCGCGGCGTCAATTCCTCTGCACCACCGCCGCGAGCGCCGTTGCCGCCGCGAGCGTCGCCGGCACGATCGCCGGACCTGCGCAGGCGCAGCAGCCGAGCGGGGCGGCCGCTGCGGGGCGGGCAATCCTGATCAAAGGCGGCTGCGTGCTCACGCTC
>DASSJW010000988.1:0-9248 GCA_035690995.1 Xanthobacteraceae bacterium | reverse complement strand
GACCGGACCGATCTCCCGCTCGCCGTGCTGCTGCAGCTACTGGATGCCCGCTTTCGCGCGCATGGCAAGCCGAGAACCTTAACTTCCCACCACTTTCCACTCGATCGTCTCACCGCCGCGGTAGACCAGCGCCTTCTCATCCGGTCCCTCGACTTTGACGTCCTCTGGCGCCGTCCACGCGGTCTTTTCCAGCGTGATCCTCTCCTCATTGGGCGGCAGGCGATAGTGCTTCGGGCCGTTGAGCGAGGCAAAGGCTTCGAACTGGTCGAGCGCGCCTTCCTCCTCGAACACCTTGGCGTATGTCTCGATTGCGACCGGCGCATTGAACAGGCCGGGGATGCCGTTCATCGCGAGTTTCTTCGCCATCGGATGCGGCGCGGAGTCGGTGCCGAGGAAATAGCAGGATTCGCCCGAGGTCGCAGCCTTGCGCAGCGCCGCGCGGTCCTTGGCGGTCTTAATGACAGGCATGCAGTACATGTAGGGCTTGAGCCCCCAGCCGAGCCAATCGGTGCGGGTCAGGATCAGGTGGTAGGGCGTGATCGTGCCCCCGACCTGGGGCGCCGCACTGCGCACGAAATCGACGCCGTCCTTCGACGACAGATGCTCCAGAATAAAGCGCAATCCGGGAAACTGCCGCGTCCATTTGGAGAGATAGCGCTCGATGAACATGGCCTCGCGGTCGAAGATGTCGATCTCGGGATCGACATCCTCGCCGTGCATCAGGAACGGCATGCCGATCTTTTCCATGCGCTCCAGCACCGGCATGACCTTGCGATAGTCAGTGACGCCCGCGGCCGAATTGGTGGTGGCATTGGCGGGATAAAGCTTCACGCCGGTGAACACGCCTGCCTTGAACCCCCGCTCGACGTCTTCGGGGTCGGTGTCGTCGGTGAGGTAGCAGGTCATCAACGGCTGGAAGGTCGAGCCCTTCGGTAGAGCGGCCATGACGCGCTCGCGATAGGCCACGGCATCCTTGGTGGTGGTGACCGGCGGAATGAGATTGGGCATCAGGATCGCGCGGCCGAAATGCCTTGCCGTGAACGGCATGACGGCCTTGAGCATGGCGCCATCGCGCACGTGCAGGTGCCAGTCGTCGGGTTTGCGGATGGTGATGCGGCTGGTCATTTCAGACCTCGCAGCGGGCAGGACGAGTCACCCCGCTCAACCGATCGGGGCTGCGGCGGCGGCGTAGGTTTCCCGTGGTGCTTCGTCGATCATCGCGCCGGTGAGATCGGCAACGCGGGCAAAGCCACGCTTCGCGCACCATTGCTCAAGCTCTTCGATGATCGCGATCATCCCCGATGGATTGCGGAAGATGAGGTAGCCGATCATCACTGCGCTCGCGCCGGCGAGCATGTATTCGACCACGTCCTCGACCTTGACAATGCCGCCACAGCCGATGATCGGGATCTTCACCGCCTTTGCGCATTGATAGACCATGCGCACGATGATCGGCTTGATGCCGGGTCCCGAGAGCCCGCCGAACTTGTTGCCGATGGCGGGTTTGAAGGTGTTGGTGTCGATCTTGAGGCCAAGGATGGTGTTCGACACTACCAGCGCGTTGGCTCCCGCGGCCTCCGCCGCCTGGCCGACGGCCACGACGTCGCCGGCGTTGGGCGAGAGCTTGCACCAGATCGGCTTGTCGGTGGTCTTGCGGATAAGGCTCATCACGTTGAACGTGTGCTCGGCGTGAAGCGCGAAATTGCCGCCCTTCGGGTCGCGCGTGGGGCAGGAGATGTTGACCTCGAGCACATCGATGCCGGACGTGCTGACGTCGCGCGCCATGGCTTCGAAATCCTCGATCGTCGTCGCCGAGATCGAGCCGACCAGGGGCGGGGTAAAGCGCTTGTAGTCCGGCACCTGGTGGGTGAGGAAATATTCGATTCCCTTGGTCGGCAGGCCGATGGAGTTGATCATCCCGCCCTCGACCTCGGAGACACGCGGCGGCGGATTGCCGGCGCGGAACTCGCGCGACACGGTCTTGGCCACCAGCGCGCCGAGGCGGTTCAAGTCGATCACCTGCGCGAGGTCGGTCGAAAAGCAGCCCGACGCGGGCATGATCGGGTTTTTGAGCGTCACGCTCCCGATCTTTACGCTCATGTCTACCATCCGACTGCCTCCTGCAGATCGAACACCGGACCTTCGATGCACACGCGGCGCAGCTCCTTCTTGCCGTCGACTTCGAAGGTGCGCACGCAGACGTAGCAGGGCCCGAGCCCACAGGCCATGACCTGCTCCATGGCGACTTGCCCGGGAATACCGGCGGCCTTGGCAATGCGCTTCATCAGTTGAAACAGACGATTGGAGCCGCAGGTGTAGAACGCGTCGGCTTTGCGCTGCGCGATCAGCCGCGCGAGGATCGCCTCGACGTTCTCGACTCCACTGCTGCCGTCGCTATCGAGCACGCTGATGACGTCGCCGACCTTCGCGAACAGGTCGCCCGCCATGACGAATTCCGGACTGCGGGCGCTGAGGATCGCGGTCACGCCGATGCCGGAGTCGCCGGCGAGCTGGGAGATCGGCGCCAGGGTGGCGAGACCGACGCCGCGGCCCAGCACGACGACGTGCTTCCAGGCGGGATCGACAGTGAAGCCAACCCCCAGCGGCCCGACCATGTTGAGGTCGTCGCCGCGTTTGAGCTTCGCGAGGCCGTTGGTGCCGCGGCCCACGCATTTGTACAAGAACTCGATGCGACTTTTGGCCTGATCGATGCGGTAGACGCTTTGCGGTCGCCGTAGCCACAACTCGCCCTCATCGGGCGACGGGCAGAGCAGATTGAAGAACTGGCCGGGCTTGACCGTCAGCGCCTTGGGTGAAGCATCGACGATCAGGTGCTTGTATTCGGCATTGACCCAGTCGTGCGAGACCACCGGGCACAGCGATTCCTCGGCCGGAATATTGGCCTCCGCCGGCGCCGGTGTGCTGCTGCCGACGATATAGGGTGCCGATGCGAACGGCCGATGCGCCATGGGCGTGAAGGTCCTGACCTGGTTAATGCGGTTCGCGTCCGCAGCCGCGCGGATCGAGAATTCAGTAAGCCGGCGGCTGTACCAAAATCAAGATTTTTTCCAAATTTTGGACAGTAAAGCTGACGGCCTACTATATTACCGTATAGCGTGGCTACTCTCGATGAGCGATCTCAGCAGCCGGACTGCGGCGGCATTCTTGAGCGACCGCTGCCAAAGCTCCTTGGCCATTTTCTCGTGCAGGGCGAGTGCCTCGGGCGCGGAGGTGATCATGGCCACGCCCACGCGAATATTCGGCTGTTCGCCCAGACGGAACGGGCTCAGCGCCAGCACCTGCCGGTCGGGCTGGCGAAACAGCTGGAAACTCGCATGCGGTAGCGTATCCGGCACGATGCCGATCTGAACTCCGATCGGCTCTTCCTCCAACAGCGCGATGAAATGCTCGGCCTCCGCCCGCGCCAAGGCACGGCGCTCGCGCCGGACCTTCTCCGGCAGCCCGAGCCGGCCGACCAGGCCGTTGCCCAGGAAGTGCTCCATCTCGATCGCCGAGATGAGATTGACGATGCCGGGCTGGCGCCGGCGGTAAGTGTCCTTACGCTGGCGCAACACCGCTGTGAGTTCGTCGACCTGATCGAGCGCGCGCTTGCGCCCCGGCAACCCGTCGGGAATGCTTTCCCGCAGGATGTCGCCGAGCGCCTGATCGAAGGCGTCGGAGGCGAGCAGGTAGGAGATCGGGCCAGCGAGCACGATGATGTGCTCGGAGGATTCCTCGATCTGCCGCATCCGCTCGAAATAGCTCACGGCCGAAGCGACGTATTCGACTCCCACGCCCAACAATGTCGGCACCGACACCGAGAGCAGCTCGGCGAGCTTTTCCAGCGTTTCGATTTTGGCGAGTTCGCCTTTCTCGAACCGGTAGAGCGCGGTGCGCGAAATACCGAGGCGGTTGGCGATCTCGTCGGCACTCAGTCCGGAGCCGAGGCGAAAGGCTTTGAGTCGGTTGCCGATGTCGTCGAAGCGAATGGCCATGACGTCGAGCGCAGCGAATGGCGAATGGCGAGCAGCGCGGAATGAGCAACCTGTTATTCGCCATTCGGCGTTCGCGGTTCGCCTCCCTGCAGCCGTTTCGCCGCGTCGAGGGCCGCGATGACGATGTTCTGATAGCCAGTACAACGACACAGATTGCCGGAAATCGCGATCCGTACCTCCTGTTCGGTCGGGTCCGGATTGTCGCGCAGGAACTCGATCAGCGTCGTCAGCATGCCAGGCGTGCAGAAGCCGCATTGGAGGCCATGGTGCTCATGGAACGCCTGTTGCAGCGGATGCAACCGATCCGCGGACGGAGCGATGCCTTCGACGGTGAGGAGTTCATGTCCGTCCGCTTGCACCGCGAGCATCAGGCAGGACCGCGCCGAGCGGCCATCGAGGAGGATGGTGCAAGCGCCGCACACGCCATGCTCACAACCGAGATGGGTGCCGGTCAGGCCAAGCTGGTGACGCACAAAATCGGCCAGCGTGACCCGGACCTCGACCTCCTCCTCGTACCGCTTGCCGTTGACGGTCAGCGCGATTTTTCGCGTCTCGCCCATCCTAGATCCTCCCGTAGCGCGGACGCAGTAACGCCGGCCGGTTCACCGAGCAATTCACGGCCATGACAGGGCTCCTAGTGCGGCCGCCCCGCTTGGGCATCGAGCAGGCGCGCATGCGCCTTCTCCAGGGCTCGCCGCGACAGCACCGCCGCCAGATGCTGGCGATATGATGCCGGCGCGTGCACGTCGTCGATGGCTTCGAGCTTGCGGCAGCTCTCGCACGCCGCGCGGAAAAGCTCGCCTGTCGGCGTCTGTCCGATGATCGCCTGCTCGACCTCGCGCGCACGCACCGGAGCCGTTCCCATCCCGCCGATGGTCACCGAGACGCGACTGAGCCTGCCGGCGCCGTCACTCTCGATCAGCACCGCGGCCGATGTGATGGCGAAATCGCCATGCCGGCGGGCGAATTCGACGAAGGCATAGCCGTGGTTGGGCGCCCATTGCGGGAAGCGCACGCCGACCACGAGCTCGTTGAGATCGATCGAGGGCGTCATATAGGCGACCGGAAACTCGGCGAACGGCAATTCGCGCTCGCCGTTCGGGCCGACAACCGTCAGGGTCGCGTCATATCCGGTCGCCAGCGATACCAGCTCGGCCGCCGGATCGAGATGGCAAAGGGAGCCGCCGATCGTGCCGCGATTGCGCGTCTGCCGGTGTCCGACCTGTAGCAGAGCCTCGTGCATGATCGGCCAACGCGCGCGCACCGTGTCGGAAAATTCCAGGTCGCGCTGGCGGGTCATGGCGCCGATCTCGAGCGCGCCGTCGACTTCGCGGATGTAGGACAAGCCTTCGACGCGGTTGAGATCGATGATGTGATCGGGCTGCACGAAGCGAAAGTTCAGCATGGGCATCAGCGACTGTCCGCCCGCGAGCAGCTTGGCGTTTTCGAGTTGCGCGAGCAGCCCGACGGCCTCGCTGACCGTTTTTGGATCATGATAGCGAAAGGGAGGAGGTTTCATCTGCTGCCCGGGATCGAGCCGAGGGGGTCGTTCTTTACATACACTAACAACTGTGCATCAATCCAAAAAAAACTCAATTTCCCAAATATGGGACAATCCGCGGTGATCGTTCTTTGTTTCGACGCCCACCGTCTCCACGGTGAAGGACGATGAAACCCGCGCCGTTTCGCTACCACGCGCCAAAGACGATCGACGAGGCGGTCGAAACCCTCGCCCAGGTTGCGGCCGAGGACGGACGCGTGCTCGCCGGCGGCCAAAGCCTGGTGCCGATCATGGCGTTCCGGCTCGCTCGCCCCGGCCACCTCGTTGACATCAACGGCGTGGCGGCGCTGCGACGGCTCGCTGTGGATGGCGACAGGTTGTCCATCGGCGCGTGCGTGCGCCACGCCGCCTTCCACAAGCCGGTCGTGGACGGACCCTTGGGGCGGCTCCTCGCCGCCGTCGTGCGTCACATCGCCCACTATCCCATTCGCACCCGCGGCACATTTTGCGGCAGCGTCGCCCATGCCGACCCGGCCTCCGAATGGTGCGCGGTCGCGGCCGCGCTCGATGCCGAGATGGTGGCGAAAAGCGCGACCGGCACGCGCGCGATCGCGGCGCAGGACTTCTTCCGCGGGATCATGACCACGGCGCTCCGCGAGGACGAGCTTCTCACCGAAGTGCGCCTGCCGATCCTTCCGGCCGACACGCGTTTCGGCTTCTACGAGTTCAACCGCCGCGCCGGCGATTTTGCACTCGCCATGGCGCTGGTCACCTATCGTCTGCAGGACGGCGTGATCAGCGAGCCGCGTGTGGCCGTCGGCGGGGTGGAGCCGCAGCCGCGCCGGATCGAGCAAGCCGAGCGGGCGCTCGCCGGCCGCGCGCCGGGTCGCGCGGCGTTCGAGGCTGCTGCTGCTGCGGTCGGGGCGGCCGTCGATCCGCTGGAGGACGCCACGACCTCCGCATCCTACCGCCGCGATCTCGCCCAGACAGTCACCCGCCGTGCGCTCGAACAGGCCGCCGCATGATCGAGAAACGTGAACTGACTCTCATCGTCAACGGCCGCGATTACAGCGTGCGCGTCGATCCGCGCCGGACCTTGGTCGATGCCATCCGCGACGATTGCGGCCAGACCGGGACCCATATCGGCTGTGAACACGGCGTCTGCGGTGCATGCACCGTGCTGATCGACGGCGAACCCGTGCGCTCGTGCCTGATGTTCGCGGTGCAGGCCGAGGGATGCCAAATCCGCACCGTGGAGGGCTTGGCGAAAGGCGACGAGCTGCACCCGCTGCAGCAGGCGTTTATCGAGAACCACGGTTTGCAATGTGGGTTCTGCACGCCTGGATTCCTCATGCTGGCGACCGGCGTGCTCGAGCGCGAGCCCAACATCAGCGACGAAGACCTGATCGACGTATTGGCGTCGAATCTCTGCCGCTGCACCGGCTACGAGAATATCGTGAAGGCCGTCCGCGCCGCCGCCGCCAAAATGACCGCCGGCCGATGACGAGCGGCAACAACAAATGGATCGGACAGTCGGTCGAACGGCTGGAGGATCCGCCCCTGGTCAGGGGGCGTGGCCGTTTCGCCGCTGACATTTCGTTTCCCCATCAGCTCCATATGCGCATCGTTCGCGCCAACCACGCTCACGGCAGGATCGCGGCGATCGACACGGCGGCCGCACGTGCCCTGCCGGGGGTCGTCGCCGTGTGGTCGTCGGCCGATATTGCGGATATTCCGCCGGTCGATTTTCGCGAAGGCCGGATTCCGGCGCTCGAGCCGTACCGGCAGCCGGTGCTTGCCGTCGATAAGGTGCGGTATGTGGGCGAACCGGTCGCCGCGATCTTCGCCGAGGATCCTTATATCGCGGAAGATGCGGCCGACCTCGTCACCCTGGAGATCGAAGAACTTCCGATCCTGCTGGACGCCGAGGCTGAGCCAGGCGAATTCTCGGCCGGCCGCAACACCGAGGTTGCCGTTATCCAGCAAGGCTATGGCGATGTCGAGGCAGCGCTTCGCGCCGCGCCGATGGTGGTGGAGCTCGAGCTCGGGATCGGCAGGCATTCCGGCGTGCCGTTGGAAGCGCGAGGCGCCATCGGTCGCTACGACGCATCCCGCGACATCCTCGAATTGCACGGTGCGGCCAAGGTGCCGCATAGGAACCGCGACCTGCTCGCGCGCATGCTCAAGCTCACGCCTTCGTCGATCCACGTGCACGAATCGCACGTTGGGGGCGGCTTCGGCATCCGCGGCGAGCTTTATCCCGAGGACGTGCTGGTGTGCGTGGCCGCGATGCGGCTGGGTCGTCCGGTGAAGTGGATCGAAGACCGGCGCGAGCATCTGATCGCGGCCAATCATTCGCGCCAGCAGTTGCACCGCATCCGCGCGGCGGTCGACGGCGAGGGCCGCATCCTCGCCATCGACGACCGTTACTTTCATGATCAGGGCGCATATGTGCGCACTCATGCCGCGCGCGTCGTGCACATGACCGCCGGCATTCTGCCCGGCCCCTACCGGGTGCCGGCTTATCGCGCCATCGGGCACTTTCGTCTGACCAACAAGACGCCGGCGGCCACCTATCGCGCTCCCGGGCGCTACGAAACGACCTTCGTGCGCGAGCGGCTGGTTGATGCCATCGCGGCCAAGCTCGGCATCGATCCCAATGATGTGCGTCGCCGCAATGCCATCGCCCCCGACGAGATGCCCTATCATCGTCCGCTCGAGGCTTTGGGCGAGGAGATCGAATTCGATTCCGGCGACTATGTGGGATTGCTCGACAAGCTGCTGGTGGCGCTCGACTGGGACAAGCTTAAAGCCGGCCTGGCACGCCGCCGCGCTGCCGGTGAGGCGGTCGGTGCCGGCTTTGCGATGTTCGTGGAGAAGAGCGGGCTGGGGCCCGCGGACGGCGTGCGGATCGAGGTGGACACGTCGGGCGCGGTGGAGCTCATCACCGGCGGCGCCTCGCTGGGCCAGGGTTTCGAGACGGTCATGGCGCAAGTTTGCGCCGAGATTCTAGGCATTGACTACCGGCGGGTGCGCGTCACCCATGGCCAGACCGACCGCATCGCCTACGGCATCGGAGCGCATGCGTCGCGCGCGACGGTGATGACTGCGTCCGCTACCTATAACGGCGCGATGAAGCTGCGGGCGAAGGCGATCGATATGGCCGCCGAGCTGATGCAAGCGCCGGTCGCCGCGCTCGACATCGTCGAGGGCAAGGTGGTGCGCAAGGATCAGCCGTTGGGGCCATCGATAAGCCTCGGCGAAATTGCCACCCATCTCGCCCCGACCTCCAAGACGCTCGGCGAGCGCGAGCCGGGCTTGTCGGCCGAAGGCTGGTTCCGCGTGGAGCATCAGGTCTACCCCTACGGCCTCCACTTCGCCGTCGTGAAGGTCGATCGGGAAACCGGGGGCGTTCACGTCGAATCCTACGCCATCGCCTACGATATCGGGCGCGCTATCAATCCCGCGCTGGTGAAAGGCCAGATCGTGGGCGGCTTCGCCCAGGGTCTGGGCGGTGCGCTGCTCGAGGAGTTCACCTACAATGAGCGCGGCGACCCGCTGGCGACCACGTTCGCCGACTATCTCATGCCGACGGCGCGCGAGACGCCCAAGGTAGACGTCATTTTGCGCGAGGATTACACCAGCCCGCTCAATCCGCTCGGGATCAAAGGGGCGGGGGAGAGCGGTATCACCGGGGTTGGCGCAGCGATTGCTTCCGCCGTCGATGAGGCCATTGGAATACCGGGTGCCGT
>DASSJW010000987.1:0-2921 GCA_035690995.1 Xanthobacteraceae bacterium | reverse complement strand
ATCTTGAACGACGTGACGCCATGATCGACGGCGAGATGCTCCATTTCGTCAATGTGCTGCGCCTCGATCGGAGCGATGTGGTAGCCGTAATCGACCCAGAATCGCCCATCGGACTGCTTGAAGACTTCCGGCATGAACGTCCGGTACGGACCGCCGCGGTTGAGATAGTATTGTCCGGTCCGTATGTAGTTGAGGCTCGACGTCACGCCGCCCATCGCCGCCGCCTTGCTCTCCGAGACGGCGTCTTGCGCGAGGGGCTGATAGATGCCGACATGCATATGGGCATCGACGCAGCCGGGAAACGCCAGATAGTTCCTGGCGTCGAAACTCTCCTTGCCTTGCTCGGCGCGGATGTCCGGGGCGATCCGATCGACCTTTCCATCCTTGACCGCAATGTCGAGGCAATCGACCGACGTCTTGTTCGGCCGCACAATCCGGGCATTCTTGATCACAAGGTCAAAAGGCTCACCCATTCCGATATTTCCCTGTTGACGCTACACGCGGTCGTCGCGATGACGATCGCGTTGAAACGCGCGAAGCCGGCCCGAGCCGGGCCGTGTCACCGGCGGAGATCCGCCCGCCCGCCGGCCGGCCGCGCGGGCGTTTCATAGCGCTTGCCGAGCGCGACCATGTCCGGCGTGCCGATGAGCTCGTTGAGCCCTTCGAGATCGAGCATGCGGGAGCGGAACGGCTCGGTCGTGCCCTGACCGGCCAGCGATGCATAATACTCGCCCGCGGTCCGGGCGAGCGCGCGCACGATCCCGCCGGGGAAGATCACGAGCGAGAACCCGATCGCCTCCAACTCGACCGCGGACAACGGCGGCGTCTTGCCGCCTTCGACCATGTTCGCCAGCAGCGGAACTTCCGCGCCCAAGGTCGAAGCGATGCGGGCCAGATCGTCGCGCGTCCTCGGCGCCTCCACGAACAGCACGTCGGCGCCGGCAGCGCGGTAAAGCCTGGCGCGTTCGAGCGCCGGTTCGACGCCTTCCACCGCGACAGCGTCGGTGCGTCCGATGATCAGCGTCTCGGGCGAATGCCGCGCATCGACCGCGGCGCGGATCTTGCCGCACATCTCCTGCGCCGGGATCAGAGCCTTGCCGTCGAGATGGCCGCAACGTTTCGGAAAGTCCTGGTCTTCGATCTGTATGGCATGGGCGCCCATCCGCTCCAGCGAACGAACCGTGCGCGCCACGTTCAATGCGTTGCCGTAGCCGGTGTCGGCGTCGACAATGAGGTGGGCATCGACCCGATCGCGGATCAGCGCGAGCGTATCGGCAACCTCGCTCATGCTGACGAGGCCGACATCCGGCCGGCCGAGCCGGGTATAGGCGATGGCGGCGCCGGAGACATACAGCGTGGTGAAACCGGCTTGCGTCGCGATCAGCGCCGTGAGCGCGTCATAGACGCCGGGCGCCACCACGATCGGCTTCCGGTTCAAGCGAGCGCGCAGCGTTTCGGCATCGGCCATGGCTACATTCCGAGATAGGTGCGCCTGAGATTGGGATCGTCCTTGAGGTCTGCCGCTCTTCCCTCTAGCACGAACATGCCGTTGTCGAGGATATAGGCGCGCTCAGCCACCTCGAGGCTTTGCACCACGTTCTGTTCGACCAGCAGCAGGGCTATGCCTTCCGCGTTGATGCCCTTGATCAGCGCGAACAGCTCTTCGACCAGCAGCGGGGAGAGCCCGAGCGACGGCTCGTCGAGGATCAGGAGCTTCGGCTCGGCCATCAGTCCCCGGCCAATGGCCAGCATCTGCTGCTCGCCGCCGGAGAGCGTGCCCGCGCGCTGGCTCTGCCGTTCGGCGAGGCGCGGAAAAATCGAAAACACCTTGCTTCGGTTGGGCTCGCGCCGCGCGCGACCGCGGCGATAAGCGCCGAGATCGAGATTTTCGCGCACGGTCATGTTGGGGAAAATGCGCCGGCCCTCCGGCACCTGGATGAGGCCGCGCGCGACAATGGCCGCCGGCCGCTCGCGCTCGATCGCGGCATCCGCAAATCGGATCGCGCCGCTCCATGGCCTGAGCAGGCCGGAGATGGCTTGGTTGAGCGTCGACTTCCCGGCGCCATTGGCACCCAGTACGGCAACGATCTCGCCATGGCGCACGGTGAGATCGACGCCCCGCAGGATTTCGGTCGTGCCGTAGCCGGCGTGCAGGCCGCTCACCGCGAGGATGGGTTCAGGCATGGGCGGTTCCCGCTGCCACCATCCGGCTGGCCGCGCCGTGACCGAGATAGGCCTCCACGACGCGCGGGTCGCCCGCGATCGCTTGCGGCGGGCCTTCCGCAATGATGCGTCCCTCCGACAAGACGAACACATGTTCGGCAAGGCTCATGACGGCCTGCATGACATGCTCGATCATGACGATGGTGATTCCGCGGTCGCGAATGGCGTGGATGACCGGCACCATGTCGCGGATTTCGGAAGGGTTGAGGCCGGCCAGGACCTCGTCGAGCAGCAGCAGCCGCGGCTCGATTGCCAGCGCCCGCGCCAGCTCGAGCCGTTTGCGGCCGGCAACCGTCAGCGTCGCGGCCGGCCGGTCGAGCAGTTCGCCCAATCCCACCGCGCGCGCAACATCGCCGGCGGCGGCAAGGGCATCTGCCCGCGCCGGCCGGGACAGATGCGAGCCGACCGCGATGTTCTCCCGCACGGTCAGGGTCGCGAACGGCTGCACGATCTGGAATGTGCGCGCGATGCCGCGCCGCGCCAGCCGATGCGGCGGCTCGCCGGTGATATCGGCGCCGTCATAGATCACGCGGCCCTCGCTCGGCGGCACGAAGCCCGCAATGATCGAGAACAGCGTGCTCTTGCCGGCGCCATTCGGTCCGATCAGCGCGGTGATGCGCCGTGCCGGCGCCAGCAGTGATGCCCGGTCGAGGGCGAGCAAGCCGCCGAAGCGCTTCGATACCTGTTCGACGCGCAAC
>DASSJW010000986.1:0-9835 GCA_035690995.1 Xanthobacteraceae bacterium | reverse complement strand
GCCAGCGAGTGGTGGGATCCGAGCGGCAAGATGGCCGTGCTGCACAAGTTCAATCCGGCGCGGCTCGGTTTCATCAAGGAGGCCGCTTGCCGGCAGTTCGAGCGAGATGTGAAACGGCTCGATGCGCTGTCGGGTCTGCGCGTGCTCGATATCGGCTGCGGCGGCGGTATTTTGAGCGAGCCTCTGGCACGGCTCGGGGCCACCGTTGTCGGCGCGGATCCATCGCAGACCAATATCGCGGCGGCGCGGCTACATGCCGGCGACGCCGGGCTCAGCGTCGATTACCGCGCGGCCACCGCCGAGGCGCTCGCGGATGCCGGCGAGCGCTTCGACATCGTGCTCGCAATGGAGGTGGTCGAGCACGTTGCCGATCTAAGTCTGTTCGTTCGCCGCTGCGCGGAAATGGTAAGGCCCGGCGGCCTCATGATCACGGCGACCCTCAATCGCACGCTGAAGAGCTTTGCCTTGGCGATCGTCGGCGCCGAATACGTGCTGCGCTGGCTGCCGCGCGGTACCCATCAATGGGACAAGTTCGTGACCCCGAACGAGCTCGAGGCCGCCCTGGAGCGGCATGGGCTCGTCGTGCTGGATGAGACCGGGGTGATCTACAATCTCATCGCCGATCGCTGGCAGCTTTCGACCGACATGGACGTGAACTACATGGTCGTGGCGGAACGCGCGCGGCTCTAGGGACGTCTCTTGTGTCTTTCCGTGAGGCCACTCGCATGATCCTGGAACTGGTGTTGTTCAAGTCGCCGGCCGGCATGGATCGTGCCGCCATACTGGAGCATGCCAAACACACGGTCGCCCATTGGCGGGCCAATCCCGATCTCGTGCGCAAGCATTACCTATTGAGCGATGACGGCTATGGCGGCGGCGCTTACATCTGGCCATCGAAGGAGGCGGCACAGCGCGGCCATGACCGGGCGTGGCGCGACGGGGTGAGGAAACGCACGGGATCCGAACCGGTCATCCGCTACTTCGACCTGCTCATGATGGTTGACAACGAGGATGGCTCCGTCACCGAATGGACCGAGAGCGGCGAAGCTCGTCCGGTCCGATAGCGATAGCGTAGACGGTTGCGCGAAGGTTACGGGATGTTCGATCCTTCGTGGCTATGGGCGGCCTTCACCATCGTCGCCGCCGCCGCGCAGACCGTGCGCAATGCCACCCAGCGCGGGCTGACCACAAGGCTCGGCACCGTGGGCGCGACCCATGTGCGTTTCCTGTTCGGCTTCCCGTTCGCGCTCATTTTCCTCATCGCTGTCATGGTCGCGCTGGGGCAAGAGCTGCCGCGGCCGCCGCTGATCTACTGGGCGTGGGTGATCGACGGTGCCCTCACGCAGATTGCCGCCACCGCTTTGATGCTCGCGGCCATGAACGACCGCTCCTTTGTGGTGGTCTACGCCTATATCAAGACCGAACCGGTGCAGGTCGCGCTGTTCGGTCTGGTTTTTCTTGGCGACGCGGTGACCCCCGTGATGGCGGCGGCAATCCTGATCGCCACCACCGGCGTCGTCACCATGGCGCTCAAGCCGGGCACCTCGGCGGACCTGAAGTCGACGCTGCTCGGGCTTGGCGCCGGTGCGATGTTCGCGCTCTCAGCGGTCGGCTTTCGCGGCGGCATTTTGAGTCTTGCCCTTCCGAGCTACGTCATGGCCGCCACATTTACGGTGGTCGTGGGACTTCTGCTGCAATCGGTGCTGCTCTCGCTGTATCTCTGGCTGCGCAACCCCGATGTGCTCGTCTCGATCGTGCGGGCCTGGCGGCCCTCGCTGTTCGCCGGCTTCATGGGCGCGCTTGCCTCCCAGTTTTGGTTTCTCGCCTTCGCGCTCGCCACCGCCGCAAGCGTGCGTACCCTGGCGCTGGTCGAGGTGCTCTTCGCGCAAGCGATCGCGCGCTTTGTGTTCAAGCAGGCAACAACGGCACGCGAAGCGATCGGCGTCGTGCTGATCGTCGTCGGGGTGATGCTGCTGCTGTGGGCGGGATGACTGGCATCAATTTGGCCCCTGCATCGGCGACGCGAACCGTCCAACCGACGCAGGAGCGAATTGATGACCGGCTTTTTCCCGGCGCTCTCGTGAAGGACGGGATGGCGCTGCCCGGCGGGACACTGGTTCGCCCGCGGTCCTGGTTCCGGGTGACGCCTTTGGTCCACGCGAGTAGGAGGGAGCTCGCTTCAGTTCCGCTCGTCGGGGAGCACCGGCAACGGGTGGAATTCGATCCCCTCCTCGTGCAGCTCCTTGGCCTGATCGGGGGACGCTTCGCCGTAGATCGAGCGGTGCTCGATCTCACCGTAGTGCATCTTGCGCGCCTCTTCCGGAAATTTCTGCCCGACATAGTCGGCATTCTTGGTCAGATGTTCGCGCAATTCCTTCAGCTTCTTGCGGAACTCGCGCTCCTGCGGCGACATCATGGCCACCGGAGCAGGGACATCGGGTGTCGTCGCGGGCGCCGGCGGCTCGGTCGATGGCAGCGGTGCGGGCGCATCGCCGCGCTTTTTTGCGCCCGAGATCCGTGGCGCCATGATCGTCTTCTCGATCTTGGTGGAATCGCAAGCCGGGCAGGTCACGAGCCCGCGCTTGACCTGGGTGTCGAAGGCCGCCGAGTTCTGAAACCAGCTCTCGAATGCGTGGCCTTTGTCGCATGTCAGGGCGTAACGAATCATGCCGGGCCTCGCACCGCGTGGAGGTGCGCCGGTTCGGCCATTGGCTCGATCACCTCGAACCGCCGTCCGTGCTGGAGCGAAGGAATTCTTGCGCGTGCAGTAGTGACCTCGGCGGGATCGATCACCGCCAGTATCACGCCCGGCTCGGTGCCGCCCTCGGCCAGGACGCGGCCCCAGGGATCGACCACAAGAGAATGACCGAAGGTTTCTCGGCCGTTCTCGTGCTTGCCGCCCTGCGCCGCCGCCAGCACGAAGGCGCCGTTCTCGATCGCCCGTGCGCGGCTGAGCACATGCCAATGCGCTTCGCCGGTTTGTCGTGTGAAGGCCGACGGAATGGCGAGAAACGAGCTGCCCGCCTCGGCGAGTGCCCGGTAGAGCGCCGGGAAGCGCAGATCGTAGCAGACGGTCAGGCCGAGCCGACCCCATGGCAGATCGGCGGCGACGCCGATCTCGCCTGGACGGTAGTTGCGGGACTCGCGATAGCTCTCGCCGCCGTCGAGGTCTACGTCGAACATGTGGATCTTGTCGTAGCGCGCAATGATTTCGCCCTTGCGGTCGATCAGGAACGAGCGGTTGGCCGCCTTTTCCGGCAACAGCTTGATGGCCAGCGATCCGATGTGAAGGAAGATGCCGAGCTTGCGGGCAAGATCGCGGAAGGCTGCGAGACTTGGGTCGCTTTCTTCCGGCTCCAGGGCCGCGAACAGCCGCTCCCGCCTGATCTCCAGGATATTGGTCATCTCCGGGGTCAGCACGTAGTCGGCGCCGCCGTTCTTGGCCTCCTCGATCAGCCGCACCGCGGAATCGAGATTGGCGTGCGGCGACAGACCCGAGCGCATCTGCACCAGACCGGCGGTGAAGGTGGCCTTAGCCGTGCTCATGACCCTTCACCCGCGCCAGCGAGCGCGTCGCCGCGGCCGAGGAGCGCATCGAGCTTCCCGGCTCGCTCCAGCGCATGGAGATCGTCGGAACCGCCCACGTGCGTTGAGCCGATGAAAATCTGCGGTACGGTCATGCGTCCCTGTGCGCGTGCCACCATATCGCTTCGCCCTTTCGGATCGCCGCTCACGTCTATCTCGATGAACTCGACCCCTTTGCGCGACAACAGCCGCTTGGCGGCGTGGCAATAGGGGCAAAAGCGGGTGGTGTAAATCTCGACGGGGACCATGTGAACCGTAGACGTTACCGATCTTTTATATGGGAGCGGGGCCCCCCGCCACAACCCGGGCGAAGACCACAACGTCGACAGCGGCAGCGCCACCCCGCAGCAGCGCCCGCGCGCAGCCGTCCACGGTCGCCCCCGACGTGAGCACATCGTCGATCAGCACGAGTTTGCGCCCGGCCACTTCGGCCTTGCCGTCGGCGGGTACGCGGAAGGCCCCCTGGACGTTCTCCGCCCGTCCGGACTTGCCCAGCCCGACCTGCTGCGGCGTGGCCTTGACGCGCTTGAGCGCGCCGTGGAGCACGACTCGGCCGCTCACCTTGCCGATGATCTCAGCCAGCAGGGCCGATTGATTGAAGCGACGCATCCACTGCCGCCGCCAGTGCAACGGCACTGGAACCAGGGCGTCGGCGTCCGCCAGCAGCTCGCGCCCGGCATTTGCCATCCAGCGTCCCATGGTCGGGGCGAGGTCGAGCCGGTCACCGTATTTCAAGGCGTGCACGAGTTTGCTCGAAATGTCGTCGTAGCGCACGGCGGCCCGCGCGCGGTGATATGCCGGCGGATCGGCGATCGCCTCCATGGACAACAGGCCCGGGCCGCCGTCGAACGGGAACGGAATGCCGAGCCGCTCGCAATAGGGCGGTGCAATGAAGGAGAGCTTGGACCAGCATCCTGGACACAGGCCGGCGCCGTCGACCGGCTCGCGACAGGTGGCGCAAAGTTGCGGCAACGCAACATCAAGAACCCGCGCGAGGCTGGCCCGCAGGACAGCGGCCACCGTGCCGCGACGCCGGACCGGAACCTGGCTTGCTTCCATGTCCCCCTGCATGGGAACACGCTATCGCCCCGCCGCCCGTAGCTCAATGCGCGCGATCGCGGTGGGGGATGAGGCCGCGGGGTGCGGGGCTCGCGATCCCTCCCGATCCGTCCCCGCTTTGGCTCGCAGGCGCGGTGCGTGCGCGCCGGCGCCAATCCGCATCGAAGGGCGCGCGTGCTATTGAAGGCAATGGTCTCGTCCGCTCCCGATGTCTTCGACCGGCAGCTGGTTCGCGCGCGCCAGCGGCGCGCGGCTGGGTTGGCATCGTCGAACTTTTTGATCGACCGCGTGGCGGAGGATCTATCCGATCGTCTGGCGGCGGTGCTGCGCCGCTTCGAATGCGCCGTCGACCTTGGGACACCCACCGATGCCGCCCGCCGCGCCCTCGCCGCCAGCGGAAAGGTGGGCGCCATCATCGTGGCCGACGCTGCTTGCGTCGCCCCGTCCGCTGCGGCCGGCTGTGGTGGGGCGGAAGCTGCGCGCCCTATCGTTGCGGCGGACGCGGAGGCGCTGCCGTTTCGCGACGCTTCACTCGATCTGGTCGTGTCGTTGCTTGCACTTCAGTTCGTCAACGATCTGCCGGGCACGCTCATCCAGATACGCCGCGCCCTCAGGCCCGACGGCTTGTTGCTGGCGGCGCTCGCCGGCGGCGATACGCTGATCGAATTGCGTCAGGCCTTCGCTGCTGCCGAGGCCGAGATCGAGGACGGCGTTTCTCCGCGTGTCGCGCCATTCTCGGATGCGCGCGACATGGGTGCGTTGCTGCAACGGGCGGGCTTCGCGCTGCCGGTGACGGACGTCGACCGGATCATTGTGCGCTATCGTTCGCCGCTTGCGCTCATGCACGATCTGCGCCGCATGGGCGCGACCAATCCGCTGGTGGAGCGTAGCCGGCGGCCACTCAAACGCGCAATACTGCTGCGGATGATGGAGGTCTACGCCGAACGTTTCTCCGATCCGGATGGTCGCGTCAGGGCGACGTTCGAGATTGTCTGGCTCTCCGGCTGGGCCCCGCACGCGAGCCAGCAAAAACCGCTGGCGCCCGGCTCGGCGCGGCAGCGTCTTGCGGATGCGCTCGGGACGCGCGAGACCAAACTGCCGGGCGACGGTGGGCGGTAATTCAATCAGCCACCGCGGCGGCTCCTTCCGCTCACGGATACCGGCTATTGATTCACAGCAGCGTCATCAGGTGTGCCACCAGCGGCTCGTCTGCCGGCGGCATCGGGTAATCGCGCAACCGGTTCACGCGGACCCACGCCAGTTGCTGACCTTCCAGCGCCGTCGCTGTGCCCTCCCAACGCCGGCAAATATAAAGCGGCATCAGCAGATGAAAGTCCGGATAGCCGTGGCTGGCGAATGTCAGCGGCGCGAGGCAGGCCTCGTTGACGACGATGCCCAGTTCTTCCTTCAATTCGCGGATCAGTGTCTGCTCTGGCCGTTCGCCGGCCTCGACTTTGCCCCCGGGAAATTCCCATAAGCCGGCCATCGGCTTGCCCGCCGGACGCTGGGCGAGCAGTACCCGGCCGTCGGTGTCCACCAGGGCGCAAGCAGCGACCGTCAAGAGTTTCACGCTCACGACCTGGGACCGCAAACCGAATGAAGAATGGTAGCGCGCACGGTATGGGCGTCGGGTTCAGCGCGCGTCGGTCTGTTGGCACATACGCGCCGGTTCTCGCATCACTCGATGCCCCAGGTGATTTCGACCTCGGCGGTGGTCCTGATGGTCCCGACCTCGATCGGAACGTCGACTTTTGCCGCGGCGCGGAGCGGCATGTCGGGCGCGCCATCCATCGCGTTGAACCGGGTGCGGGGTGGATATGCAATGTCCTGGATCGGTCCGAGCTTCACCTTGGCGGCTTGCGCAAGGCCCTGCGCCTGACGGACCGCATCCTCGACCGCCTTCGTTCTTGCCTCGTCGGACAGCTTTTCGAGATTCGTCAGCCCGAAATGTACGCCGGCGATATTGGTCGCGCCTTGATCGAGGATTTGGCGCATGAACGCTCCCAAGCGCGAAAGCTCGCCGAGCCTGACGCGGACCATGTTGCTCGCGTTGTAGCCGTCCGGTTCCTGTCGCGTGGTCCCGTTCGGCTCCCGCACGGTTTTGTAGTTCGGCGCCAGGTTGACGGAGGCGGTCTGGATGTCCCGCTCGGCTACGCCGAAACTCTTTGAAAAATCGATGATCTTGCGAGCGACCGCCGAGTTCTGGTCGAGCGCGGCGGTTGGCGACGGGGCTCGGTTCGAGATGCCGACCTGCACCGTCACATAATCGGGCACGGCCTCGATCGTGGCCCGGCCGATGATCCGCACCCTCCCTTCACGAGCACCTTGAGCGGAAGCCGGCGCCAAGCCCGCTGTCAGCAACGCAACGACCGTGACCATGAACGTGAGCAATCGCATCATGACCGGTAGTCTCCGTTGATCGCCACGTACTCCTTGGTGAGGTCGCAGGTGAGCACGCGATCGCGTCCGCGCCCTAGTCCAAGCGCGACCTTGAGCGTGATCTCCGGCTTCTTCATCGCCGCGGAGACAGCGGCCTCGTCATAGGCCGGGTCGCGCTCGCCCTTGTGGGCGACGCGGATGCCGCCGAACCAGATCGAAAGTCGGTCGCGGTCCGCGCGTTCGCCGGCTTTGCCAACCGCCATGACCACGCGGCCCCAGTTGGCGTCCTCGCCGGCGATCGCCGTCTTGACGAGCGGTGAATTGGCGATCGACAGCGCGATCCTGCGCGCCGAGGGCTTCGATACAGCACCCTCGACGATGATCTCGACCAGCTTGCGGGCACCCTCGCCATCGCGCGCCACCTGCTCGGCCAGGTTGGCGAGGACGGCATCGAACGCCTTGCGGAAGGCCGGCAACCGCGGGTCGGAACGACGCGCGATTTTCGTCATCCCGCGGGCGGCGGCAGCGCCGGTCGCGAAGGCCAGCAGAGTGTCCGAAGTCGACGTGTCGCCGTCGATGGTCACGGCATTGAACGTGTCGGCCACGCCCTCCTTGAGCAGGTTTTGCAGTACGGCCGGCGCGATCGGGGCATCGGTGAAGACAAACGACAGCATGGTCGCCATGTCCGGTGCGATCATGCCGGCACCCTTGGCGATGCCGCAGATGGTGACCGGCGTCGCGCCAAGCCGGACCATGGCAGCGGCGCCCTTCGGAAACGTGTCCGTCGTCATGATCGCCCTGGCCGCGGCATCCCAGGCGCCGGGAGCGGCGGTGGCAATCAGCTGATCCATGACGCCGCCGAACTTCGTCGCATCGAGCGGTTCGCCGATCACTCCGGTCGACGCCAGAAAGATTTCCGAGGGTTTGCAGCCGGCAGCCGCGGCGGCAACCTTGGCGGTCAGCTTGGTCGCCTCGCGCCCGGACTTGCCGGTGAAAGCATTGGCATTGCCCGAATTGACCACCAGCGCGCTCGCCGTGCCCTGCTTGAGCTGCGCACGGCACCAGTCAACGGGTGCGGACGGACATTTCGAGCGCGTGAACACGCCGGCCACCGCGGTGCCCGGGTCGAACAGCGCCAGCAGGACGTCAGTACGCCCGGCGTAACGGATGCCGGCGGCGGCGGTTGCGAGCCTGACGCCCGCCACCGGCGGCATGTCGGGAAACTGCTCAGGCGCGAGCGGCGAGATGGTGGTTGTCATGGGGTCCGAGCATTCCGGCGCGTGCCCGGCCCTGTGCCGGGGGACACGGAAGATAAAGCCGCGCGCGCCTGCCGCAACTCGGAACTGGCGCCGCCCTGCTCCTGTCTCTCGACCCGGCCGCGCGCCGCTTCAGCATCAAGCTCGTCGGATCCGGCCGATCAATCCTTTTTCGGCGCAGGCGGTGGCGGCTCGGCAGGCTTTTGATCGGCCGGCTTGTCGAGACGCTCCACCTTCGCCGTCTGGCGCAGCTTGGTGATGAAATCGGTCTGCGCCTTACGCGCCAAGAAGGCCTCGATCTGGTCCTTCACCTTGTCGAATTCCGGCGGCTGCTTGGCGCGCTTGTCCTCGACCTTGATGATGTGCCAGCCGAACTGCGTCTTCACCGGATTGGAGAGCTGTCCGGGATACATCTTGAACGCGACGTCGGCGAATTCCGGCACCATCTGATCCTTGGTGAAATAGCCGAGGTCGCCGCCCTCGGCCGCGCCGGGATCTTTGGATTTTTCCTTGGCGAGGGTTGCGAAATCGGCGCCACCCTTGAGCTGATCGAGAAGGGCTTTCGCCTCGTCCTCGTTCTCCACCAGGATGTGGCGCGCGCGCACCTCCTCCTGCCCGCCCATCGACTTCACCGCGTCATTGTAGGTCTGGTGCAGGGCCTCGTCGGTGAGGGCGGCCTTGGCCTCATCCTGCAACTCGTAGCCCATCAGCAGCTTGTTGCGCAGGAACGCCAGGCGCCGTTTGAAATCGGGATTGTCGGCGAGCTTCTTCTTGTCGGCAGCCTGCGTGACCATGATGATGTCGGCGAGGTAGGAGATCAGGTGCTCGCGCTTGGCTTCGGGCGACGCCGCCTGCATGTCGGCACCCACGTCCTCCTCGGCGAGCGCGAGGTCGCTCTGTTTGATGTCCACGCCGTTGACGCGAGCGATGACCGGGTCGGGCCCGGCCGCCGGCGCCTCGGAAGAGGTGTCTTTCGAGCATCCCGCGGCGACCGGCAGGACGAGCAGCAGCGCCGCGAGGGTAGCGAACGCGATCGGACGCCGGCGTGGCATCGGACGGGGCAGCAGATCGGGGGAGGTCATGATGTGGTCCTGGATCGGGCGGGCGTCGGAGCGCGCCGGACAGTTAGGTAAAACCGCCCCGCTTGGCAATCACTTAAGGGCCGATTTTGACGACAACGTGAGCGAGTTCATGGCCGATTGACAAGGATGTAACCCCCTCCTATCTCTCCACAAACGCGGCCGATCCGGCCGCAAGCCGCCGTCGTTTGCATGAAGAACGCTCGAAAAGTGCGGCATTTTCCGCATTCCGCGGCCTCGGACGAACCTGCGCAGGTTGCCGCACCAAAATCGGTTCCTTCCGTGGCGTTCCTCCCCCTTTGGATTTGCTAAGGTGCGGCCTAGGCACCTGAGACGTGAAGGACTTACCGCATGATCGGCGTTATTGCCCGCAAGCTGTTTGGTTCTTCGAACGAGCGGCGGATCAAGGGATATCTGCCGCGCGTTGCGCAGATCAACGCGCTGGAGAAGGAACTCGAAGGGCTGTCGGACGAGGGG
>DASSJW010000985.1:0-2285 GCA_035690995.1 Xanthobacteraceae bacterium | reverse complement strand
AGAAGTTGGCGGCGTAACCCGCCCAGCGGCCGTCAGGACCAAACGATGATTCGATGGCGTGGACATAAGCTCGGCCGCTGGCTCACCGCTCTGGCGATGTTCATTGCGATGGATTGTGCCGCCGCGCGGGCCGACACGTATCCCAATCGTCCGGTTCGCTTGATCGTGCCGTTCGCGGCGGGCGGCCTGAATGACGTGGTGGCGCGGCTGGTGGCGCCGTACCTCGAGCGGTCGCTCGGACAGCCGTTCATCATCGACAATCGGCCGGCGGCGAGCGGCATCGTCGGCACCGACGCCACCGCCAAGGCGACGCCGGACGGCTACACGCTGCTGATGGTCGCATCGAGCTTCACGGTCATCCCGGCCACGCACGCGAAGGTGCCCTACGACGCCGAGCGCGACCTCGCACCCGTCGTGATGGTGGCCAAGAATTCGCTGCTGTTTCTGGTCAACCCAAAGGTGCCGGCCAAATCGCTGGCGGAGTTCGTGACGCTGGCCAAGGCCAGTCCAGGCAAGTTCAATTACGCCTCGCCGGGCGCGGCGACCCAAACGCATCTGGTGGTCGAGTTGTTCAGCCAGAAGGCCGGCATCAAGCTGCAGCACATCCCCTATCGCGGCGGCGCGCCTGCCATGACCGCGATGGTCGCCGGAGAAACCCAGTTCACCGCGATCTCGACGCTGCTGTCGCTGCCGCAGATCCAGAGCGCCGCATTGCGCGCGATCGCGAGCGGAAGTCTTACCCGCGACCCGCAGCTCCCCGACCTTCCGACCGTGGCGGAGCAAGGCTTTCCCGGCTTCGAAGCGATCCAGTGGATCGGACTGCTGACCACCGCCGGCACCCCGAGCGAGATCATCGACCGGCTCAATGCGGAGGTGAACCGCGCGCTGCGCGACCCCGAACTGATCGCCAAATTCGCACAGCAGGGCATCTCGCCCGCCGGCGGCTCGCCCGCGGACTTTCAGCGCACGATCGCCGCCGATCTGAAGAACTGGACCGACACCGCCCGCGCCGCCAACATCAAGGCGGAGTGAGCCCGTCGTATCCGGGCTGCCAGCATACGATCTCAAGCGCGCAAGTCGGTCGCGTGGCCGGGGCAGCTACCAGGGGTTATAGCCCGGCAGCTGGAACGGCTGCATCATCGGCGAACGGTCCCAGCCGACCTTGCCGCCGGTATTGGTGACCGCATTGATCCCGATCCCACCATTGCCGGTCGGCGGGAAGGCGTAATCGGTAAACTTGCGGTCGCCCGGCCGCACCTCGGTCCCGGCATCGAGGAAGGAGCGCGGCGCCACGGTCACCCGCGCGCGCGGTTTCGCCGGAGCCCCGCGCGTGGTGGTGTAGACATACTGCTTCTTGGTCGCGGCCTGGGCAGTGGCCGGAACGGCCATCGCCGTTGCCGCGATCACCGCAGCGCAGAGACCGGCCGCGTAACCCTTCATATCCATGGCGTCCTCATTCGATTCCCTTGATCCATATACTAGTTTTGGTCGTGATGACAGCAGCCGAGACCCCGAGGCGGTCATTCCGTCGCCGGGTGTGTCAAAATTCCCTCTGTCGGATGTTTGAAATAACCGTTTAACGTTACCGCGGCAGCGGCGCGAATATTCCGCGAAGCGCGCCGTACAGAGAAAAAATCACCAGGGAGAAACGCCATGCCGGGCCGAATCGAACGCTCGCTCGAGGAGCTCTACCAGGACGATCCGGAGCGCGCCGATGCGGTGGCCTTCGGCCGCAGAACCGGCCTCGATCGCCGCGGCTTCCTCGGCGGCACCGGGCTCGCCGCCATGGGGGTTGCGGTCGGCGGCAGCATCCCGTTCGCCGAGCACATGCCGGCCGGGCTCATTCCCGCCGCCATGGCGCAGACGCCGTCGCCAAGCGCAGCCCCGAAAGGACCGCAATATCTCAACTTTCCGGGGAAGGCCGACAAGCTGGTGGTGCTGGGCGAGCGCCCTCTGGTCGCGGAGACACCTGAGCACGTGCTCGACGACGACACCACGCCGATCGATAAATTCTTCATCCGCAACAACGGGCAGATACCGGAAGCCGCCAAGGACCCCGATGGCTGGAAGATCGTGGTCGACGGCGAAGCGAATCAGAAGCTGGATCTGACCCTCGCGGAGCTGAAATCCAGGTTTCGGCCCGTCACGCGGCGTCTGGTGCTCGAGTGCGGCGGCAACGGCCGCTCCTTCTTCTCGCCGCAGGCCCGCGGCAACCAGTGGACCAACGGCGGGGTCGGCTGCGCCGAGTGGACCGGGGTGAGGCTGGTCGACGTGCTCAAGGCAGC
>DASSJW010000984.1:0-2315 GCA_035690995.1 Xanthobacteraceae bacterium | reverse complement strand
CTATCCCGACACGGTCGACCTAGAGGTCATTCCCGTCGGCGAGAACCAGTCGACGCTCGCGCTCTATTCGCGCAGCCTCGTGGGCCGCAAGGACTTCGGCGTCAACCGCGCACGGCTGCAGCGCTGGCTCGCGGCGGTGGGCTAGTCGTCCTCGGCAGCCAAGGTCTGTCCGTTCGCTACTCCGCAGCCGCAGCGCCGGCCCAATCGAAGCGATTGCGCAATGCTTCCCACTCCGCACGCCCGAGACGGTCGTGCAATTCGGGCGTCGTGAATTCGCGCAGCGGCAACGGATGGCGACGGGTTTCCTTCAGCTCGGCAAGCATCTGCTCGCAGACGGCGATCACCGAGCGGAGCAGCAGCCCCGGAACGATCGCGATCTTGTAGCCGACAGCTTCGGCCCAATCGAGATCGAGGTTCGGCGTCTTGCCTCCGCGGTGGAGGTTCAGCAGACAGGGCCCGTGCACCAGCCGCGGGATGGCGCCAGCCTCCTCCTGCGACTGAGGCGCTTCGACGAACGCCATGTCGGCCCCGGTCTCGAATGCCGCGTTGGCCCGGTGGATCGCCTCGTCCATGCCGTCGACGGCGCGTGCATCGGTCCGGGCAATGACAAGGAAGTCGGACGATCGCCGCGCGTCCACCGCGGCGCGGATCTTTGCGAGGAATTCCTCGCGCGGCACAATCTCCTTGCCGTCCAGGTGACCGCAGCGCTTCGGGAACGCCTGATCCTCGATATGGATGGCGGCGACCCCGCGCCGCTCATACTCGCGTACGGTGCGATAGACATGCATCGGCGCGCCGAAACCGGCGTCCGCATCGGCGATCACCGGTATCTCGACGGCTGCTGCCATCCGCCCGGCGTTGTCAGCCATCTCGCTCATCGTCACGAGACCGAGGTCGGGGAAACCAGCTGCGCCCGCGGTGCCCGCACCCGTCATGTAGACCGCCGGATATCCCGCCTGCCGGACAAGACGGGCGGTGATGCAGTCATATGCGCCGGGCGCGACGATCATGCCGGCGTCGGACAGCTTGGCGCGCAGCCTCGCGGACTGGGTCATCGCAGCCTCTCCCTTGGCGTTGGGACGTAGTTTGCGCGCGGCCAACCTGAGTCCTGGCAGGTCTCCACCGCTTGACCACGCTTTTACAACTTTGCTAGACGATATTGTCAAACAATTTTGTCCGATGATACGAAACGCCAAGAACGCCCTTCCGCACCCCACATTGCCCGCCGATACGCTGGCCGCTTCGAGCGCTGCGGCCGAGCGCAGTCGCGGGAGGACAGTCGACTACGTCGTCGCCGATATGGAGAACGCGATCAGGTCCGGTCGTCTTGCCCTTGGGCAGCGGCTGATCGAGGCCGACATGGTGCGCGAGCTCTCGGTCAGCCGGGGGACCTTGCGCGAGGCACTGAACCGGCTCTCGGCGGCTGGCCTCGTCGAGATCGTGCCGAACCGGGGCGCCGTCGTTCGGCGTCTGACCCGAAAAGAGGTCGCAGACCGTTTCCAGATCCGCGTTCGCCTCGAGGGCTTGGCGGCCGCGCTCGCCGCGGAACGGCTCGATGAGGCCGACAATCGCGAGCGCCTGTCGGCTGCGGCGGCGCACGCGAGCGACTCGGGCCTGTCGTCGATCGAATCCTACCGCCGCGAAAACTACCGGCTTCACGGGACCATCGCCGAGCTCTCGGGCAATGCGGAACTCGCCGCCATGGTGCGCCAGGTCTGGCTTCCCGGGCAGATGGTGGAATTGCGCGGCGCGCTCGACATCGACTACTACCGTCAATCGGCGCGCGATCACCGGCGCATCGTGGAAGCAATCCTCGCAAGGGACTCCGCCGGTGCCGAGGCCGCCATGCGCGCTCATCTGGAGGCGGGCTGCGAGGTGATCCTCTCCCTGCCCTCCCGCGTGTTCGGCTCATGAGCGTGAAAGCGCGGCATGGCCGAACTGCGTGCTGACAATCGAGATCGGGCCGCCGCGGCCAGCGGTCCGTGATGCCGTTCACACCCGAAGGAGAAAGTCACTTGCCATCCATGTATCTGGTCCTCGACATGCAGAACGATCTGGTTGCCGAGGAGGGACCGAACGGGAAATCCCCGCTCGGCGAGCAGGTGCGCAGCCGCGGCATCGTCGGCAAGACTCGACAGGCCATCGCCAAGGCGCGTGCCTCCGGCGTCCCGATCGGTTTCGTGCGCGTGGGCTTCTCGCCCGACTATCGGGAATGCCCCTCCGGCTCCGCCATCTTTTCGGCTGCGCGCCAGCATGGACTCTTCAAGCTCGGCACATGGGGCAGCGCGGTCCACGCGGAGCTCTCCCCACAGCCC
>DASSJW010000983.1:0-7576 GCA_035690995.1 Xanthobacteraceae bacterium | reverse complement strand
GACTGGGTGCCGCGCTCGTTCTGAGCGCCGCAACCGCATCGTTTGCACAGCGGCATGATCCGAACTGTATCCCGCAGTACGACAGTTCAGGCGCGCAAATGGCTCCCTATTGCTGAGAGCAATCGAGGCAAGATACGCTTTCAAGAGAGCCCGTCGATCGGGCTCGTTTCTTTTCATGCCGGTCGATGATGCACCCCGCCGAACAGCCGCACTCCCCGCAGACCCGCCGGCGTCGCGCCCGCGAGAGGGATGCGGGGTCTGACCTAGCCGGCGGGGGCGCGCTCGCGCGTCGGCTGTGATGCCGGGGTTTCATCAGGCGGCCGGGGGCGCTGCCGCGATCGCTTGGTGAATCGGTCCAGATAAAGAAAGACCACAGGAGTGGTGTAGAGCGTCAGGAACTGGCTCAAGGCCAGGCCGCCGACGATGGCGTAACCGAGCGGCTGGCGGATTTCCGAGCCCGCGCCGCTGCCGAGCATGGGCGGCACGGCACCCAGCATCGCCGCCATCGTGGTCATGAGGATTGGCCGGAATCGCAGCACACAGGCTTGGTAAATCGCCTGCTCCGGCGTCATGCCATGGTTGCGCTCGGCGTCGAGCGCGAAATCGATCAGCATGATCCCGTTTTTCTTGACGATGCCGATGAGCAGGATGATGCCGACCAGGGCGATCACGCTCAAGTCGAAGTGAAACGCCATGAGCAGCAGCAGCGCGCCGATACCGGCCGACGGCAGGGTCGAGAGGATGGTGATCGGGTGGATCGTGCTTTCGTAAAGCATGCCCAGGATGAGATAGATGACAACCAGCGCCGCAGCGATCAGGATCGGCGTGCTGGACAGGGACGATTGGAAGGCCTGGGCGTTGCCCTGGAAGCTCGTCGCCAGCGAGGCGGGCTTGCCGAGTTGCTTCTCGACCTGCTGGATGGCGGCAACCGCCTGCCCGATCGCGGTGCCCGGTGCGAGATTGAAGGAGATCGTCACCGATGGGAACTGGCCCTGATGGTTGACGACGAGCGGCGCTACCCTGACCACGCTCTTGACCAGCGTTCGCAGCGGCACCTGCTGACCGGTCGACGAGTTGACGTAGATGTCGTTGAGCGCCTCCGGCCCGAACTGGAACTTGGGACTGACTTCCAGCACCACGTGATACTGGTTGAGCGGCGTATACATCGTCGAGACAATCCGCTGGCCGAAGGCATCGTCGAGCGTGTTGTCGATGGTCGAAGGCAGGATGCCAAAGCTCGACGCCACTTCGCGGTTGACGGTGATGTCGAGCAACGGACCTGCATTCTCCTGATCGGTGGTCACATCCGTGATGCCCGGCACGGCCTTGATCTTCTCGAGGAAAAGCGGCGCCCAGCGATTGAGCTCGCCGGGATCGGCATCAGCCAGCGTGTATTGATATTGGGTCTTGGATAGTCGCCCACCGATGGTGATGTCCTGCGCAGCCTGCATATAGAGGGTGATTCCTTGGATGCGCGCGAGCCGCGTCTGCAGCCGCCGGATCACCTGATCCGCGGTCACGCCGCGCTGGTCGCGCGGCTTGAGCGCGATGAAGACGCGGCCGTTATTGACCGTAGTTGTGCCGCCGCCGGCGCCGATCGCCGAACCGACCGAAGCGACCGCCGGATCCTCCAGCACTGCGTCGATCAATGCCTGTTGACGCTGGGCCATGGCCGAATAGGAAATGTCCTGCGCGGCCTCTGACAGGCCGAGGATCAGCCCGGTGTCCTGCTGCGGAAAGAAGCCCTTGGGGATCACGACATAGAGGTAACCCGTCAGCACGATGGTGCCGAGCATCACCATGAGCGTGGTAAAGCGATGCCGCAGCACGATCTTGAGGCCCGCTTCGTACAGGCTGAGCAGTCCGTCGAAGCCCCGTTCGGACCAGCGG
The DNA here is from genome assembly GCA_035690995.1 of Xanthobacteraceae bacterium. Taxonomy (GTDB): domain Bacteria; phylum Pseudomonadota; class Alphaproteobacteria; order Rhizobiales; family Xanthobacteraceae; genus VAZQ01. The sequence goes on along the minus strand of DASSJW010000983.1, from coordinate 5,686 downwards.
TATAGACGTCCGTGTCCTTCGCTGCGCGATTTGAGCAGGCGAGCGCACATCATCGGAGTAAGCGTCAGTGAAATCAGCAGCGAGAGGACGAGGGCCACGCTGACCGTAACCGCAAATTCGCGAAACAGCAGCCCGATATAGCCGCTCATCAGAAACAGAGGGATGAACACCGCGATAAGCGACAGCGTGATCGATATGATGGTAAAGCCGATCTCGCCCGCTCCTTTCAGGGCGGCCTCCAATGGCGAAGCCCCCTGCTCCAGATGCCGCACGATGTTCTCGATAACGACGACGGCGTCGTCAACCACGAAGCCGACGGCGATCGATAATCCCATCAGCGAGAGGTTGTCGAGACTGTAGCCCAGTTCGTAGAGCACCGCGAATGTGCCCACCAGCGAGAGCGGCACGGTGACAGCTGGAATGATGGTCGCCCAGAAATTTCGCAAGAACAGGAAAATGACCATGACCACCAGCGCCACGGTCAGCAGCAATGTGAATTGCACGTCGTGGACCGAGGCCCGGATGGTCTCGGTGCGGTCGGAAATGATTCCGACCTTGATCGCGGACGGGATCGAGGCCTGCAGCACCGGCAACATCGCTTTGACCCGCTCGACCGTATCGACGACATTGGCACCGGGTTGGCGCTGGATCGCGAGGATGATCGCGCGCTGGTGGTTGTACCAGCCGGCGATCAGATCGTTTTCCGGCCCGTCGATGGCCTTGCCGACGTCGCGTACCCGCACCGGTGAACCGTTGCGGTAGGCAAGGATGAGGGAGTCGTAGTCGCCGGGCTTGAGCAGTTGATCGTTGGTGTTGAGCGTGTAGGTCTGGCGCGGACTGTTGAGCGTGCCTTTCGGCAGGTCGACATTGGCCTGGCTGATGACGTTGCGGACATCCTCAAGGCCGATACCGCGCGCGGCCAGCGCCTGGGGATCGACCTGAACGCGAATTGCCGGCTTTTGCTGGCCGCCGATTCCGACAAGCCCGACTCCGGATATCTGCGAGACCTTCTCCAGCAGAATGGTCTCGGCATATGCATCGACCGTGGTCAACGGCAAGGTATCCGAGGTCACCCCGAGAACCAGGATCGGGGTATCCGCCGGGTTCACCCGTCTGATCGTGGGCGGATAGGGAAGGTTCAGCGGCAGCTGTGCGGCTGCGGCGTTGATCGCCGACAGGGTGTCGGTTGCCGCCCCATCGATCGGGCGGCTGAGATCGAACTGCAAGGTGATCTGGGTAAAGCCGAGCGCACTCGCCGACGTCATCTGAACAAGGCCCGGGATCTGACCAAACTGCAATTCAAGCGGCGTCGCCACCGAAGACGCCATCGTCTGGGGATCGGCTCCCGGCAACTGCACGGTGACCTGGAGGGTCGGATAGTTGACATTGGGAAGGGCGGCGACGGGCAGCAGCGGATAGGCAGCAAGTCCGGCGAGCAAGAGTCCGGCCATCAGGAGCGCAGTCGCGATCGGACGCGCGATGAATGGCGCGGAGATGTTCATGGGATCATGTTCTGCTGCGCGCTCTGCGCGGCAGCTTCCGCGGCTGCCTTGCCATGCAGGACGGTGACATGGCTGCCCGGCTGCAGCTTGTATTGCCCATCGACGACGACCTGCTCGTTCGCGCTGAGCCCGCTATCGATCAGCGCTTGTCCCTGACTGATCTGCGAGACCTTGACCGGACGCACCGCCACCGTGTCGTCGGGACTGATCACATAGGTGAAGGCACCCTGCTGACCCTGCTGCACCGCCGACGCCTGGACGGTGAGCCCGTTATGGCGCGTATCGATGAGCAACCAGACATCGATGAGTTCACCCGGCCAGAGCCGATGGGCGGGGTTGGGAAACTCCGCCTTGAGCCGGATCGTGCCGGTGGTCTGCAGGATCTCGTTGTCCACCAGCGTCAGCTTGCCTTCGTCGAGCTTGATCGCGTCATCCTGGCTGTAGGCGAGCACCGCAAGCGGTCCCTTCGCCATCTGCTGTTGAATCTGCGGCAGGTCGGTCTCGGGCAGCGTGAAGATCACCGAGATCGGCTCGATCTGTGTGACCACGACCAGGCCATTCGGGTCGGTTGGATGGATGATGTTGCCGACATCGACCTGCCGCACGCCGGTAACGCCATCGATCGGCGAGGTCAGGCGGGTGTAGCCGAGCTGGACATTTGCCGCTTCGATCAGGGCCTCGTCAGCCTTGATGGCACTTTGCAGCTGCGCCACTTGCGCGGTTTGCGTCTCCACCAGTTGCGGAGTGGCCCAACCCTTCTCTCCCAGCTGGGTATAGCGACCAAGATTGGCCTGGGCATTGGCAAGCTGGGCCTGGTCGCGGTCGCGCGTGGCCGTGACCTGATCGACCTGCGCCTGGTAAGGCCGCGGATCGATCTGCGCCAGGAGGTCACCTGCATGCACGGTCTGCCCTTCGCTGAAGGCGATCTTGGTGATCTGTCCTTGGATCTGGCTGCGCACGAGGACCGTGTTGTAGGCGATGACCGTGCCAACGCCGCGCAGATAGATCGGCACGTCGTGGCTGCTCACGACACCGGCGACAACCGGTACCGTTGGGGTCGGAGCAGGCCGCGACGCCGCCTGTTGGACCGGCGATTCGTGGCGGACGGCGATGACGGTGCCCGTCGCCAGGATGATGACCGGCAAAGCGGCAAGAAGGGCAATCCTTCGGCGCATTGAGATCTTGTCCTATATGCCTGCCGCTCAGCACGAGCCGGAGGAAACTCCCGGCGCCGAAAGCAGTCCGGCCGTCGGGCAAGGTGTTCCCAGAGTTGAAAGCGGCGTCGAGGGATTGGGAATCAGAACATCCGGCGGCGGGCTCAAACCTCCCACGCCGAGTTCGGTCGAGCCCAGCGGAATGCCAACGCGGCCGACCTGCGATCCCAGCCCCATTCCAGTCGGCGACGAAGCCGACGATGACGGTCCTGCAGTCGGGCTGCTGGCGGTTGTCGTACAGGTGCCTGACGCGTTTCCCGTCGTGCCGCCGCCGTCGAAAATCGTGCTCGAGCCGGAGCTCCCGGTTGCCGACACTCCAGAATTGAACGAGGTCCCCGGCATCGAGCTTGCCATGCCGGAAGATGCCTGCGGGATCGCCCCTCCAATACTGGAACAGCTTGTGATGTTGCCCGGCGCGGGGCCCAGCGGCGATGCGCCGAACGTCATCGGGCTCACGCCAGGAGACGACAGTTCCGTCGCGCCCATGGGGATGCCGGTGCGGGGGACGGCAGGAGCTGGTCCGATGCCCAGCGGCGACGTCATCCCCAACGGCGATCCCAGGGGCGATGTGCCGATTCCACCCACTTGCGCAGCGGCCGAACCGCTCGCCAAGACGGCTGCGGTCAGCGTGGCGAGCGACCAACGTGTCAACCTGCACAGGCGTGTCATTGTCATGTTTCCTTCATCCGCGGTGGAGACTGCGAGCCGTTCAAGACCATCGAGCGCGGGACGGCGTGGTCCCGTGCCTCCATTCCGGCCGTCGACGGTAGCGCTCCCCCCGAAGATCATTTGACCGGAATTGCTCCGAATTGACCGACGTGGTTCCGATCGGAATCTGTCTGCATGCGACACGTCACGGCCTGCTCGCTGCCGCGGGGGCCTCACCTGAGGCTGCGGTGATAGGCGGTCGGCGTTTGCCCCGTCGCTTTGCGGAATGCGGCCGTGAACGAACTGGTTTCGCTGAATCCGACCGTCAATCCGATTTCGGTCACCGAGAGCTCGGGCTTCGCCAAAAGTGTCTTCGCCTGCTCGATGCGCCGGCTGTTGTGATATCGGTGCGGCGGCATGCCGAGTGATTGCTTGAACGCGCGGCAGAAATAGTAGGGGCTAAGGCGAACGAGGCGTGCAAGCGTGGCGAGCGGTATCTGCTCGGCAAGATGTTCCTCGATATACGAGGTGACGATCCGCTGCTGCCAACCCGCGAGGCCGCCTCGCACGGGCGTTTCGACTGGCCGGATCCCGGCGTTGAGACGCACGAGCTCGTGCGCCAGGACGACACCGAGAGCCTCGAAATAGAGACGATTGTCGGAGCCGGCGTTCTCGATCTGCTTGCGCAGCTTCACTGCCGTGTCCCACAGCGTCGTGTCCTCGAAGAACAACCGCGGGCTCAGAGCTGTGTCCACCACGCCGGCCTGAGACAGCGCCGGCATCTTGGCGGGGTCGAGATAGAAATACACAACGCGGGTGAGCGCGCGCGGCTCCTGCCAGTCGGAGTATTCATGGCCGGCCGGCACGAAGAGCAGCTTGCGCTTGAAATCTCGCAGTGTGGACCGGGGCAAGCCTTCGACCAACGTCTCACCCTCGCGCCGTTCGCCTTGCTCATAGACGGCGAGCAGATGACGAGGCCCGTGAAAGCGATACCCGGTCCTTTCGGGTCTCGTGGCTTGCACGATCTCGGCTGTCATGCCGTCCCAACTCACGGCGCGACGCTTCACCGCATCGGCCGGAACGATCTCAACCGTGCGCTCGAGCGCATCGGGAGCACGGCGATCGTGCAGCGGTCGAAGCCAACGATCGGCGCGGTCGTGCTGGCCTTCGCCCAGCCGCCGGTCAGACCTCAGCAGCAGGGCGGCATGTGGAGGCTTCGAAGGATTGCGATCGAAAGGACGGTACGACGGCAAATTCGTTGATGGCGAGTTCGTCAACATCGGTCCCACCTATGATGTTCGAGACGTTGGATCCGCGCCGCCAGGTGTCCCGTTGGCTGTCTCCAACCTGCACTCAAGGTAGGTCGACCGAGGGGAAAGGCTCCATTCTACGGAGGTTGGCTCGGGCGTCGAATTGGTTTGAGAGGGGTATACTTTGGTTTAGGAGGGGTCGAAGCGTGGTCACTGCCGAAGCTGCCGACGCACCCGATAGGCGGACAATTCCTGCCTATTTCCGGCCATCCCGCTGCAGGGCCTTGTCGAGGTATTTGATGAGTGTCGGGCCGTCGAACGGCTTGATCAGGAAGCAAACCGCTCCCGCATCCAGCGCCCGCTTTCGGGCCGTCTCCTCGGGGAAGGCGGTAATGAAAATGATCGGGAGCTCGCGCCCTTGGGCTCGCAGCAGGCTTTGCAGCTCGAGGCCGCTCATCCCCGGCATCTGAACGTCTGCGATCAGACACGAGGTGTCGTTCACTTGCGACGAGTCCAGGAACTCGCGGGCCGACGCAAAGGGATATGCGATATATCCCAGCGATCTGACCAGCCTGTTGGCCGCGGCGCGGACGGACGCATCATCATCGATGATCGAGATCACCGGAACTCGGGGCAAATCAGCTCATCCTTTTCTTAGCTTGCTCGCAGAGAACAACGCGTCGCCCGCCCGCACCATGCTCCGCAACACAGCGGGGGAAAATCATACTTAGGTTTTGCTGCACTACGGCTTGGTACGGCGGATCCCGAGCATTTCGGCCATTCTGACCAGATCGGCCAGCGATCTCGCGCCCATTTTTCGCATGAGGTGCCCCCGGTGAATCTTGACGGTAATCTCCGCTAGCCCGATCTCGGCAGCAATTTGCTTGTTCATGAGCCCCGACGCGACCAGGGCGAACACGTCCCGCTCGCGCGTGGTCAATGTCTCAAACACGGCCCGGAGCTCCGCGACGGCCTTTTGGTCCTTGCGCCTGGTGCGATCACGCTCGATCGCGGTCGCGACGGCGTCGAGCATGTCCTGATCGCGAAACGGCTTGGTCAGGAAATCGATCGC
>DASSJW010000982.1:0-9114 GCA_035690995.1 Xanthobacteraceae bacterium | reverse complement strand
TTCATAATCGGTGAGTTCGTAGCGCATGATTCGAGGCTCCGGTTTGGGAGCTTGAATCACGCGCCGGGCGACACCATCAACCCGCAAAGCCTCATTGCAGCAGATGCCAATAACCTGATTTCACTTCCGCTTTCGGGGAATAGCCGACATGGCGGCACCTGCTGAGGGCTTCGTCTCGGTCGAAAATGACCCTTATCGTCGCTTTGCTACGAGACTTCGGTGCAGTGCTGCAGATGCCGAGTCGTCAACTGACACTCTATTCCAGCCCTTCGACAATCCGCACGTCGCGTTCGGCGCCGTCGCCCAGGACTTTGACCGCGGCCTGATAGGCCGGGCTGTCATGCGCGGCGATGGCCTTTGCCACGCTGTCGAACACGCTGATCACCACACGCTGCTTAATCCCGGCTTCGGACGCAGCGACGGCGGCGCCACGCACGATATATTTTACGCCGAAAGGCGCAAGCGCGACCGGTGCAAGCTTGGCATAAGCTGCGAGCTTGTCCGGATCTTTGATGGAGCGATAGGTGGTCACCCAGTAGCCTTTGGGCATTTGCATCCTCCTTGTTCAAGCGGCTTTTTTGCACGTTAGGCGAGCGCGATGTCCGGCGGCTGGCTTTCCTGCTCGTCCGGCGTCTCCGACGCAACTTCGCGACGCTGCGGCGGCACCTGACGACCAACTGCAGCGGCACCGGCAAGCCCGTCAACTGAAGAAACCATGTCGCAGCAAATCGGCGCCTGCGGCAATGACCGCGAGCAACACCAGCTTCTTGAATGTCTGAGCTGCAATTTTATCGCGCATATGTTGTCCGACGTACATGCCGAGCACGACTGGCAACGTCGCAGCCGTTGAGACTAAAACGTCAAGCCAACTGAACTGGTGGCTGGCCGTCAGAAGAATTGCCAGCAAGCCGGCGGAAACGATGAGATACAGCGATGCTTCCTTTGTGAACGTTTTTCCGCTCAGTCCCTTTGCAAGCAGAAATATGAAAACAAGCGGTCCCGCCATCGCTGCGATGCCTCCCAGAATCCCGCCGAAAAATCCGAATGTGATGCCGGTTGGTAAAACAAAGCGAGACTGAAGCTGCAGCTTCGGCGCGAGCAGCGTGACGGCACCGACACCCATAAGAACTAGGCCTGCGATAATCTTTGCATCGTTCGCATCGACCACCAAAAGGACTCGAACTCCAAGGACGAGGCCGGGAATCATGCCGAGAATCACCGGCATCAATTGCATAAGGCATCGTCCAGTCTTTCCGCCCTCCAGCGCCTGCGGCACGTTGCTGAAGATCAAAGGCATGCTCAGTAGCATGGCCGCAGATTTGATATCGATGAACAGCGACAGCAGCGGCAGCGCGACGACTGGCATGCCGACCCCGATTGTCCCCTTCAGGAGGCCGGCGACAATCAGGCTGCAAACCACGGCAGCAATGATAGTTGCTTGCTCGAAATAAAGGGTGCGGATCAACATGACGTTTAATTCCTGGGAATCATATTCCCTGCTCAGGCTTTCGCGCCGGTCTCCGGATCGATCGGAGGCAATCGTGATACATAAACGGTTTCGCCAGCCAATTGTCTCGCGCGAACAGTTCGGCCCATGCCGAACTGTTTTCGATTGATATGCTTCCGGTATCAGCGATAGGGTTAAGGATGGTCGCGGCGGCAAATCTGGTGGAAGTGGCCGCTCTCGTGGGCGATACCGCGCGGGCGACGATGCTTAACGCCCTTATGGGCGGCCAGTCGCTGACGGCCACTGAGCTTGCCTATTGCGCCAATGTCTCTCGCTCGACGGCGAGCGGCCACCTAAGCAAGCTGGTTGCCGCGCGGCTTTTGACTGTCACTCACAAGCGCCGCTTCAGCTATTATCGGATCGCATCCCCTTTGGTCGCGACAATGCTGGAGAGCATCAAGGTCGTCGCCGCCATAGAGGTGCCACCCCGCCGTCAGCCGCGGTCAGCAAACGACGATGCACTCCGTTTTGCCCGAAGTTGCTACGATCACCTGGCTGGCCAGGTAGGAGTCGCGGTTACCGATGCACTTGTGGCCATGGGGCACATCATACTCACCGATGAAGGTGGTGAGGTCACGTCTTCGGGCGGGCGTTTCCTTTCCGCGTTCGGCGCTGATCTGAGGCCGCGGACTCGGCGGATTTTCTGCCAGCCTTGTCTCGACTGGAGCGAGCGTCGTTATCACCTCAAGGGACTCGTCGGAGCCCGGATACTGGATCGTCTATTGGAACTCGAATGGCTCAAATGTGTGTCGGGCAGCCGTGCACTCCAACTAACGTCGTCTGGAAGGGCGGGCTTGTCCGAAATCTTCCAGATCGAGTTCAACAACGAGGGTGTGCCAACCGGTCGATTATGCGACCCACGACGGCTAACAGCTTAGGCTGAGCGAAGCATCATCTCGCGCAAATGCTGAGGTCACCGTTTGGCAGGTGTGTGGCCGACTTCATCGTGGTCTAACGCCGAGAAAGGTTGCTGTTTTTCTTGCAGTGCGAAGTGAAGCGTTTGGCCCATCGCGACATTTCGCAGCGACACAACAATTCGGTCGCTTTCGGAGCAAAGCGGACACACAGCGTGCCGCCCTTACCGAACCGGACTTATGAGTACGCGCCCTAGCAAGCCCGATGCACACGTCGAAAGAAAAAGTTATGGCTTGTCGACTCGCTATTGCCTTCGCGGCCGCCGCTATCGGCATATCGTGCATTGCTGCTGCCGAGGCCTCGGCAACTTGCAAGTTCAAAGCCATGAAAGACTTCATCGTTATCGTTGACGTCGGACATTCAGACAAGGATTCGGGTCAAATTAGTGCGCGGGGTATAAAAGAATACGATCTCAATCTGAAATTGGCAGGGCGGATTGTAGAAGAACTTGTCAACAGAGGTTTTGTTTCCACGCAGATGATCGTGACGTCGGGTCCGAATACTCACGCAAGCCGGCTGCAACGATCGAAGCGTGCCAATGACCTGGGGGCGGACTTGTTTATTTCCGTCCACCATGATGGCGCAAGAAATGAAACCCTCATGCCATGGCAGCATGATGGAAAAACGCATTGGTTCTTGGACAAGTTCGAAGGTTTTTCTCTCTGGGTGTCGCAGAAAAATAACAAGTATAAGGAGAGCCTGGCATTCGCTAAAACCTTCGCCGATCGACTGATGGAAAGTGGCCTCAAATTTACGACCCACCATGACGAACTGGCCAATACCGCTAAATATGGACGAATCGCCCCGCTCGTGGACCGGGAGCGAGGAATTTATGATGCCTCTGATCATATCGCGGTGCTGTATGAAACACATATGCCGGCTGTGCTTGTTGAGGCCGGAATGATCGTCAATCGCGCTGAAGAGCAAGTGCTCTCGTCGGCAACGGGCAGAGCAACTGTCGCCAGAGCGGTCGCCACGGCAGTGGAGCGATTTTGCGCCGGGCGAGCTTGAATCACGCCCAGGACCTCAACATCAACCGCCAGCCAGCGCGTCTGCTGTCGAAGGTGAACGGACCTGCGGACATGGCGGGACTGCCGCTCGTGGCCCGTGCATTGATTGCACCAACGAGCAGATTCGCTATCATGCAGCGCATGCTTAGTCTTGAGTTTCACGACGTAGATGCCGCACGCTGGGGAGATTTCGAGCGCTTGTTCGAGAGCCGGGGCGGACCAAAAAACTGCTGGTGCATGGTGTGGAGAGCCGGTGCCAAGACCACTAAGGGTCCGGATCGGAAAGCTGCGATACAGCAGTATGTCTGCGATGACATGCCAATCGGGTTGCTCGGCTATTCCGAAGGTGAGCCCGTTGCATGGTGCTCGATCGCCCCGAGGCCAACATACCGTGACCTTGGCGGTCCGAACGACGCTGTCGAACGTCCTGAACAGGTATGGTCGTTGGTCTGCTTTTTCATTCGTCGAGAGTTGCGCGGACAGGGACTGACGAAACAAGTCATCGAAGCAGCGGTGCAGCGCGCCGAGAAGCGTGGAGCGACCGTTGTTGAAGCGTATCCCGTTGATCCAGGCTCGCCCAGCTATCGTTTTATGGGATACGTACAGACGTTTATAGCAGCAGGATTTCGTGAGGTCGGCCGAGCAGGAACGCGTCGGCATGTTATGCGACGGGAATTGTGCCGATAGCTTCGTCGTTTTATGACACATTCCTGAAATGTCGCCGGTGGTGAGTGATGGCTGCTTACGCTTCTAAAGGGGGCAAGTTGGTCGAAGGCAGGTTATGAGTTCACGCCCTAGTTTGCTTCCTCATCCTGGGTTGATAGGTTGCGATCTACGATCCTTTCAGGAGAGAGGCACATGAAACGGCTTCTTCTCTCGATGGCATTGCTCGCGGGCTCGTCTGCCGTGGCATTCGGGCAGACGGCGCCCGCGTCGGAGATCGCGCCCGGCGGAAGACTGCGCGTTGGCATGATTGCCATCACGGTGCTCGGCGGCGTGGCTGAGCCCGTCGCGAGGTTCATCGGACAAAAGCTCGGCGCGGCCGTCGAGCCGGTGATGTATCCGAACCCCGAGGCCTATCAACAAAGGCTCGGGAAAGGCGAATGGGACATCGCTATCGGGCCGAGCGTCCTTGCGCCCGCGGACAAGGCGGATTCAACGGCGGACCTTTGGGTCATCAGCCTTGTCTACGTCGCCGCACCGGGAAAGCAATTTCCCGATATTGCCTCGGTCGACAAGGCAGGTGTGAAGATCGGCACGATCCGCGGCGCTCCCTCCGACCGTGTGCTGACGCGGGAGATCAAGGCCGCCGAGATTGTCCGTATCCCGCTGAGCCCGACCATTGCGGCTGATGCGGCCGAATTGCTGCGCTCCGGCAAGGCGGACGTCTTCGGCGCGGACTCTGGCGTCGGGTATCCTGCCGCCGAGGCCCTGCCGGGCGCCAAGGTCGTGCCGGGCGCCTTTGCGATGGTTCGTGTGGCAGCTGCGCTGCCGAAAGGTCGCTCGACCGCGGGGCAGACTGCACTCGCGACGCTCGTCGAGGAAGCGAAGCAGAGCGGCGTGGTCCAGAAGGCCATCGACGCGAAGGGTCTCAAGGGCGTGAACGTCGCCGCGAAATAGCAGGATACAACGGACAGTCAGCAAGCAGTCCGGATGTGCGAAAGAAGGTCCGGCACGTCGATCTAATTTGGTCGCGCGGCCCGGCCAACAGGATCCTGCATTGCAGGGATCGGGATTGAACCCGCCGCGGGAAGCCGCATGGGCAAGCTGTCGGATTGCGAACCCCGGCCAATACATACGCAGAAGCGCCGGCGTCGATCACTTGAACCCAGCCCGGTAATACCGGGCAAGTCCCGCGATCTCGGCGGGCGTCAGCCTCGCCGCAATCGTTCGCATGCGCCCGTACACATCGTTTCGGCGCTCGCCGGACGCATACATCTTGAGTTGCGCAATCAGATAGTCGCGATCCTGCTCCGACAGGATCGGGGCCTCGATGGGGCCGCCTGCACCCGGCCGATGGCAGGCCGCGCACGGCGGGATGTTGCGCGCGGGATCACCCAGTTCGACCAGCCGCACGATCGCCGCGGGCGATTCAGCCAGCGTCGCCGGATCGGGATTACGCTTCGGCTGTCCGGCGTAGTACGCCGCCACATCGGCGATCTGCGCATCCTCCAACGCTTTGGCGATCGCGCTCATCTGCGGATGCGTACGGCTGTCGGTCCGGTAATCGTGCAGCTGTTTGTAGATCGCGGCGCCGGACTGTCCGGCGAGGTTGGGAACTTCGGGCACCACGGCTACCCCCTGCTCGCCGTGACAGGCGACGCAGACCTCCGCCACCTTGGCGCGCCCCCGCTCGGGGTCCGCGCGGGCCAGAATTTGCAGGACTTCCGGCGTCCACGTCACCTGCGAAACCGGTGTCGACGGTGTGCGGTCGAATGGCTGCGGCTCCGCCGGTGAACCAGGCAGAATGCCGAGCGCACGGCAGATCGCGGTATAGGCGTCGATGCCGGCGCTGCGGCCCTGCACGACAGGAATGATCACAACGCCCAGGATCACACCGCTAATCACGATGGCGAGGACGGTGACGGTCGCCCAGACCCGCCAAGGCTGATCGAGGACATGCGGCTCGGATATGCGCGGCTCGGACATGGCGCGCTTCCTATTCGATGCGATGCACGATCGCGCTGGGCGACGGCGCGATCGCGAACTGCGCGATGGGATAGCCATAGGCGAGCAGCATCACGATGAGCACGAGCACATTCCACAGCGCGAAGCCGTTGAGCGCCGCCGGCACCCGCTGCGGGGGATGCACGGCCAACGCATAGAGCGGGCGCGCGATCGCTGCCTGGGGACTCAGGTGAAGCACCAGGAGGTTGCGGACGAACAACAGCGCGGAGGCAAGCAGAACGAGACCCGCGACGAACGACACGATGACCCACGGCCCCCAGCCGGCGATGATCGGATCGGCATAGTTGAAGTTGGCCACGCGTCGCCATTGTCCCTGCAGGCCGAGCCAGTGCCAGGGCAGTGTCATCACCATCATGCCAATAAACCACAGCCACAGCTGCGCGCGCAGCGGCGCAAGCGAGGTGTACCCGCGTCCGGTGAGGCGCGGCCAGATCTCATAGGCGATGGCGAAATACATGATGACGACCGAGCCGCCGAAGATGAGATGGAAATGCGCCGTGACCCAGGATGTGTTGTGGATCATCGCGTTCATGCCGTAGCCCATATTGATGAGCCCGCCGAAACCACCGAAGCCGAGCATCACGAACGACAAACCGACCGCGAGCACCATGGGGCGATCCCACGGCAGCGCCGCGATCCAGCCGAACAACCCGCGTCCGCCACGCAGCCTGCCGGCGATCTCCAGGGACGCGGTTATGGTGAAGATCGTCAGCAGCGTCGGCGCCGACACAAACGCCGTGAGCAGCACCTGGATGAACTTGGTCCCGTTGCCGTGCTCCGGGTCCATCAACAGATGGTGCATGCCAACCGGCAGGCTGTAGATGAGAAACAGGATGAAGGTCAGCCGGCCCATCGTATCGCTATAGAGCCGCCCGCCGGCTGCGCGTGGCGCCATGGTATAGAATGCAATGTAGGCGGGGAGCAGCCAGAAATAGACGATCGCGTGCAGCGTCCACGAGAACAGGGTGCGGGCGAGCCCGACGTCGATGGTCTGGGTCAAGCCGAGCGCGGCCGGGATCACCTGGAACAGCAGTTCGGCAGCGACGCCGACGGTGGTCCATAGCCACATGATGGCGTTCGCGACGGTTGCGAACATCGCCAACGGCACGGGGCGCCCGGCATTCTCGCGCTTCCAGGCCGCCATCGCGACGATCATCAAGACGCACCAGATCCAGGACCCGACCACCACCAGCACGAGGCCGATATAGAACCAGGGGCTGCCGGTGAGCGGCGGATAAAACGTGAAGAGGACCGAAGCGTTGCCGGTCGCGATCGGCACCGTCGTCATGATCACGCCGACGATCGACATCCAGAACGCGAACCACGCCCAGGCTTTGCCCGGCAGCGGACGGGCGAGCGCCGTCACGGCAACGAAATAGCCGAAGCCCATGATGAAGAACGTGGTCAACACATAGCCCATCGCGACGCCGTGCGCGGTGACCGACATGAAATACTGCCCGGGCGTGCCGACATCGGCGCCCAGGGGGCTGCGCACCCACATCTGCCACGTCCCCAGGACCGCGGCGGCGAGAAAGGCCCCGAACGCCACCCAGAAATGCGCGAGGCAGAGCCGCTCAACGTTGCGCACAGGACACCTTTCCCTCGGAGTCCGGCTTGAACTCGCCCTCCGGCAAGACCTGGACGGTTGCCCACATCTCGCTGTGCCCTATGCCGCAATATTCATGACAGGGCATCAGCAGATCGCCGCTGCGGGTGAATTCCGTATGCACCTGCGCGACGTAACCCGGCACCACCATCGTGTTCACGTTCGTGCCGGTGATGAGAAGACCGTGGATCACATCCGGCGTGCTGAAGCGCAGCGTAACGCGCCGTCCCTGCGGTACCGCGATGCAGCGCGGAACGAACATGAACTGCGTCGCGACCACCCGCGTGGTCACGCTGCCATCCGCGGCCACGGTCGTGCCGAGATTATGCTCCGCGAACTCGCCGGAAAGATGCAGCGCCTTGGGATCGATGCGCTCGACATTGCTGGGCGGGTTGATGTTCATCGTAAGGGCGGTGAACACAATCATGCTCAGGGTCGCGGCAACCAGCACGCCGACCCCGAAGGCCCACAGCAACTCGGTCCCGAGGATGCGCCGCTCGTGCATTTCGGGATGAAGCTCGGTCATGCCCTCATCCGATCGTGCCGCGGGGAATGAAGACGAGCAGGTAAATCGCGAGGTAGCCGAGGACGAGCAGCGCGACCGCCGCGCCGGCCAAGACGCCGGCGCCCAGCGGCACAACGCGCATCACGCGCGCGAGCGCCGCTTCATCAACCTCGTCGGCCACTTCAAAAGGAGAATCGGATGCAGACGGTTGATCGGAATGCACGATCGGCTCCGATGGGCTCGGCAGCGCATTGCACGCCTATCACTATATCACTTCTTAACGCACCACAGCCCCCGAGAGCAAGCGCATGTCGCTCCAGTTCGATTCGAGAGAGACTCCGGCTCCTCCGCATTCAATACGCACAGCTCGCCCGGTGTTTTCGTTTTCCTTTTTCTGGACAGAGGGGGCCGCCAGCTCACAGCGCGCAGGTGCGGAACCCTGCGATGACGTCATTGCGCTCCGGCGTGAAGAAGTTGCGGTAGCCCGGGCGCGCGATGCGCGCGCTGGTGGCCCAGCTTCCGCCGCGCAGCACCTTGCGGCTGTTGAACCACGGCCGCGAGTAATCTTCGTAGGGGTCCGCGGCAAATCCCGGCAACGGCACGAAATCCGATGCCGTCCACTCCCACACATTGCCGATCATCTGACGGCATCCAAAGGCACTGTCGCCGGCAGCGCAGGCGGCAACATCGAGCGGTCCGTCGAATGCGAAGTCGAGATTGGCGTGCTGGCTGCTCGGCGATGTCTCGCCCCACGGCCAACGGCGCTTGCTGTCGGCCAAGCAGGAGCCATTCGCAACGGCTTCGCCAAGCGCGGCGGCCTCCCATTCGGCCTCGGTCGGGAGCCGGCGTTTGGCCCACCGACACCAGGCTTCGGCCTCATACC
>DASSJW010000981.1:0-7342 GCA_035690995.1 Xanthobacteraceae bacterium | reverse complement strand
ACAATGTAGGGTTGAAGCGTCGGCGCGTCCACCGTCACCGAAGCGTGCCCGCACCAGCCTCAGGCCGAAGCCGGAGTCCGACCGCGCAGCTGGTTGGGGCGCAGCAACGATTTGACGACATCGGCGCACGCCACCGGCGCGAAGCCGCGCTCGCGATTCTTGTCCCCGATGAGAAATATGATGCGCTGCTGGTCCACCGCACGGCGGTAGATCTCGGCCAGCGACAACGCCGGGTCGCAACAGCGGCTGTCGGCACCGCCGACGCCGTCGATCTCGACGATCGAGAAATTTTCCCCCCGCATGAGTTCGTCGAGGGAGGCGAAGCGCAGCGCGAAGCGGCCATAATAGAATTCGCGCATGCTGCGCGCGACGGCGTCGAGGCGTGCTTCGAGTTCTGGCGTGATGTGCTGGCGTGCGTCGCGGTAGGACCCATCCATGCGCAACGTCAGGGAGAGAAGGCGCCCGCTCGACGTCCCCGGCAGTCGCGCATAGAGCGCCGTGACGCGGCCGGTCTGCGGCACCAGGCGTTGCAGGATGACTTTCTCACCACCCGGGACATGGCGAAGATACTCGCGCAACGCCGCCACGTCCTCGATTCGGCAAGCTCCGCGTCCGCTGTCCGGCTTCGCCATCAGCGGGAACGCCAGCCCGGCGGCGCCCAGTGATTGCCGGGCCTGCTCGAGGTCGGCATAGAGCGTGCGCGGCCCCGTGCTGCGCGTCACCACCACGCAATCGGCGATCCAGCGCCGCTCGCTGGCGGCGACATCGAGCAGATAGCTGCTCCTCGAGCAGCCCCATATCCCGCCGGCCGCCCGGTACGGATTTGCCACGGTGGGCAAGGTCAGCGACCGGTGTTTCAAGGCGAAGCCGATCCAGCTGATCATCAAGGGGATGCGGAATAGGCTGCGTGGGATGCGCTGCGCCGACGCCCTCTTGCGCGCGCAGGCGCCCGCTCGTGTGCGATGCCGATCGACGTGGGCCGCAGCCGGCGTGGGCGAGCTACCGGATCGGGCGGCATCCTGGAACGCGAAGACCTGGCGCCGCACGAATCCGATGGCGACCAATACGCAAAGCAGGAACGGCCACGTCCACAACCCGACACGATTGTCGAGCGCGTCGCCGAAGAAGATCACGATGCAGAGCATGAGCGGCAGGTAGAGCGCGGAGACGAGCAGGCTTGCCACGGTGAAGCGGCCCAAGGGCACGCGCGTCCATCCGCACGCGATGAAGACGAAGAAGACCACCCCGGGCACCACCCGGCAGAGCGCGACGAGAGCAAACAGATTTCGCTTCAGCGCATCGGCAAAGCCGCGGACCCGATCATCGACAGCGAGGCGCGTGAGCCATGGCACGTGTCTCGCGCCCGCCCCGATTCCGTACAGCGCGAAATCGCTCGCGACCATGCCGCCGTAGATGCACAGCGCGACCAGCCCCACCGGCATGATATCGTTCACAACGATATAGGCGCCGAAGATGATGGCGATGTCTTCATGCGCGAATGGCAGAACCAGCAGCGAAAAAAACTGCGCAAGCCACGAAAAGTCGTGGTCGGAAAAATGCAGCAAGGCTGACAGCGCGTCGCTCATTCCACGCTCGGACGCATCTCTCCCTGCCGGCGCGTCACGCCGGCACCGTGTGGGTGGCGAACGAGCCACCGCGCCGCACTTTGGCGGTATTTTTTATTGGATCGCGTTCACTTCCTCTGGAACACCGGACAATCGCCCCTTGTCCGGCCGTTCGCATAAATTTTCTGTAAAATACCGCAATGACGCAGGATTCTACAAGGAACTTTCGGCGTCCCGCACGTTATTTTTTGGTAAGGGGCCCCGCGGCGGCCTTCAAGACATCGACCGGCTGGCGATCTTCGCAGTGCAACTCACCCTTGCAGGCTTGCGTCGTGGCTTTTGCTTGAAATCGGACGCCGCTGCGCCGATAGACCATCCCATCCGATGCGCCGGAATCAAACGTGCCGCCCGACCACTCAAACAGCACCGATGATGACCACAGGGTCGTGCCGTTCCGCCCCCGGGGCGGCGGCCCGCGTAGAGACGGCTGGTCTTGGCACGCCCGCCCGCCGCAACCGCCGGCGCCGCCGGTCCCGGACCTCGGGAAGTACGAAGGCGGGGACTACGACGACAACTATCGCCACCGCATGATGGTCAATCTCGCTGCGCTCGGCTTTACGGTCGTGCTGGCGGTCGTCGGCGTCTGGCTGGTGATTCAACTCGCCGACCTGCGCAAGAACCAGGACTGCGTCCTGTCGGGACGACGCAACTGCGCGCCCATCGACGTCAATGCGCAGGAGCGTTGAGACTGATTCATCTCCCCTCTCGTGACCGGGCGCCCGCGTCCCACATAGAATTTTTTCCAAGTCCGAAGTACGAGCCTCACGCGTGGATGCGTCAGGACCCGATCTCGCGTTCAACCAAGATCGGGTCCCGACGCGCTGATAGCCGCCGACAGACTGGACAGGTTCGACCCAGCCCGCGCGCGCTACGCCAAAGAACTAGTTGTTGCTGGTATCCAGCGTGACCTGCGCCAGCCCGGAAAACCCGAGAACTCGCGCGGCTGCCGGCGTCAAGTCGATAATGCGACCGCGCACGAAGGGGCCGCGATCGTTGATCGTTACGACCACAGCACGCCCGTTGTGCTTGTTGGTGACCTTGACCTTGGTGCCGAACGGTAATGAGCGGTGGGCAGCGGTCAGAGCGTGAGGATTAAGTTTTTGTCCGCTTGCGGTTCCGCTTCCACTCTCCGTGGAATAAACCGAAGCCACCCCGCCGCGATCTGCCGCCGCTGCATATGGAGTGGGAAAGAGTTGATAGGCCATGCTCGCAAGAACGCCTAGCACCATTCTACCTTTCACTACGACCTCCTTTCATTGCGGCACGACGCCGCTTGCTCGACCGCCAGGGAGGGCGGTCGACGACCCAGGTCTCAATGCGGCGAAAATGCGCAGCGCTTCGCTGGCCGGTTCCCCGCCGATCCTTGCCGCAATAATCAGCAACCGGCGGATTGGTTCCGAAAAGTTTTCGCTAAAATGCAAGTTCCATCATGTTCCCGAATGGAACAAAACCGCGCGCCGCGCGCGCTGATTCGCGTGCGCCATATAGTGGGATGAAAGGAGAATCAGCCTGCCGTCCGGAGCGGGACGCTACCGGTGCAGGCGGTAGCGTGACGTACGAATCGGCACGCTGGATTGCGGCGGGGACCCGATCCGTTGCCGACGTGATGGCCCGCGGCAAGGACGCGCGCGACAGGAATCAGATGGCGAATATGGAGCTGGACGCCGCGTGGCGACGCACGTCGAAGGACAAATCCAAGGCTCGCTCGCGCCGGCGGATCGGCGCGAGCGGCTCAACGCCCAGGTCGGATCATTTCAACTGGTCGGCGACCTTGGCGAGGCCAGCCATGGCGCATTTCTCGTCGCCTTCGGAGCTCGACCCGCTCACGCCCACTGCGCCGATCGTCTCGTTGCCCACCTTGATGGGGACCCCGCCCCGCAGCGCGATGACATCGGCGAGTTCGCGCTGAGCGGCGAGTTCAGGCATCTCGGTGGTGCGCTTGGCCCATTCCGCGCTGGTGCGGCCAAAGGTGCGGGCCGTGTAGGCCTTGCGCCGGGCGAGTTCGAGATTGTGGGGATTCGCCTGGTCGGATTGCAGGAATACCCGCAGCCGGCCGGCGCGATCGACCACCGCAACCGACACGCTGTTGCCGTCCTTCTCGCATTGGTCGAGGGCGCCAACGGCGATCGCCAGCCCCATGCGCACCCCGACGTCGCGTTGGGTGATGACCTGCGCCTGCGACGAAGACGGCAGCGTGCAGGCGGCAATGAGGCCAGCGGCCAGAGCGCAGCGAATGGTCATGAACGAACCTCCCTTTTGTCGTCGACAGCGGCCGATCGCCGCTGCCCGCCGTTTTTGGCGTTCTGCGATTTGGCGATTATCTCACGCGCGCCGCCGTTGATCACCCCAGGCGGAGGCCTAATGTCTTCACCCCTCAAGACTTTCGCGCTTGAGCGCCGCCATTGAACTTGCGCGATGTCTTCGCTATACGGGCACCCGACCTCTCGCGGGGGAGATGGGCCGCTCCGGGGCGATCCGACCCGCCATCGCAAACACGTCAGCGCGGTTGCCGAAACGCGTGGCCGATCAGGGATTTACTGATGCCTTCGACTTTTGACACCGTGGCCAATATCATCTCCGAGACCTGCGACATTCCCCGTGAGACGATCAAGCCGGAAAGCCACGCCATCAACGATCTCGGCATCGACAGCCTGGATTTTCTCGACATCGCGTTCGCGATCGACAAGGCGTTCGGAATCAAGATGCCGCTCGAGCAATGGACGCAAGAGGTCAACGACGGCAAGGCGACTACCGAGCAGTATTTTCAATTGAACAACCTGTGCACCCGCATCGACGAACTCGTCGCTGCCAAGGGCGCCTGACGCGCCCGCATGCGTCTCGAGTACTTTCAGCTCATCGACCGCATTGCCGAGCTTGATGTTGCGCAGCAGACCATCCGCGCCGAGGCCCGCGTCCCGACGACATCGACCATCTTCGAGGGACACTTTCCCGGCTATCCGCTGATGCCGGGCGTGCTGCTGATCGAGGCGATGGCGCAGACCTCCGGCTGGCTCGTTATCGCCGTCACCAACTTCACGCGCATGCCGTTCTTCGCCGCGCTGAAGGAGGCAAAGCTGCGCTCGTTCATCACGCCGGGCCAGAACCTCTCGCTCTCGGCCAAGCTGTTGCATGAAGGCTCGGGCTACGCCGTCACCAAGGCCGAGATCCGGCACGACGGCAAGCTCGCCTGCAATGCCGAGATCACCTTCCGGCTGGTCGAGTTTCCCAACGCCGAGTTCCGCGCGAGCATGGAGAAGATGGCCGCGATCCTCGAATTTCCGAGGGGAGCGCTCGCCCATGGCTGATGCGCCGCGCGAGACCTGGATCACCGGCGTCGGCATCGTGTCCTGCCTCGGCGAAGGCGCCGACGCGCATTGGCAAGGCCTTTCCGAGCGACGCCTCAACGTCGATTCGGAAACCTTTGCGCCGTATCTCGTCCATCCGCTCGCGCCGCTCAATCTCGACCTGCAGATCCCGAAAAAAGGCGATCAGCGTCAGATGGAAGCCTGGCAGCGGATCGGCACCTACGCCGCCGGGCTCGCGCTCGCGGACGCCGGCGTCAAGGGCAATGCCGATCTGCTCGCGCACATGGACATGGTCGTCGCCGCCGGCGGCGGCGAGCGCGACATCGCGGTCGACGGCACCATCCTCACCAACAAGTCCAAAGCCGCCAACCCGGAGGCCTTTCTCAACGAACGCCTGATGAGCGACCTGCGGCCGACATTATTCCTGGCGCAGCTCTCCAATCTGCTCGCCGGCAATATTTCCATCGTGCATGGCGTCACCGGCTCCTCACGCACGTTCATGGGCGAGGAGTCGGCTGGCGTCGATGCGGTGCGCATCGCGCTCGCGCGCATTGCCAGCGGACAAAGCGAGCTCGCGCTGGTGGGCGGATCGCACAACGGCGAACGCGAAGACCTGCTGCTGCTCTACGACGCCGGCGGACATCTGCTGCGCGGTGCGTTCCAGCCGGTGTGGGAGCGCAAGCACGGCATGGTGCTCGGGTCGCTCGGCGCATTCCTCGTGCTCGAGGCACGCAGCCATGCCGAGGCGCGCGGCGCCAAGCCGCTGGCGCGGCTTTCAAGCATCATGTCGGAGCGCTCGAATCGGCCAGCCGGCGCGGTCACGGCCGCACTGGCGCGGATGTGGCAACGTCTGGCACCGCAGCCCAAGGCCGGGCGCATCGCCCTGATCTCGGGCGCCAGCGGCGCGGAGCCTGCGACCAAGGAAGAACGCGTCTGGCTCGAGACCATGCCCGACGTGCCGGTGCGCGCCACAGGCAGCAGCCTCGGGCATGGTTTCGAGCCGCAATTCGCCATGAACATTGCGCTTGCCACGCTCGCGCTCGGTCGCGAAAAGTTGTTCCCACCGTTTGATTCGTCCGGGGTCGAACGGGCGTATGAAGGTCCGCTCGATCAGGTCGCCGTCACCTCCGTCGGTCATTGGCGCGGCGAAGGCATGGCCCTGATCGAGGCCGTGAGGTGAAGGAGGGCAGACATGGCATCTGCACGCGACAAGAGCGGACGTCCAATCGTGGTGGTCACCGGCATGGGCGTCATCACCTCGCTGGGCACCGGCAAGGCCGACAACTGGGCCAGGCTCACCGCCGGCGAATCCGGCATCCATCGCATCACCCGCTTTGCCAATGAGGGGCTCAAGACCACGATCGCGGGCTCGGTCGATTTCATTCCGGTCGAGCCGTTCTGCTCCACCGACCTGGGGGAACGCATGGCGGCGATGGTCGCCGAGGAAGCGATCGCCGAGGCCGGGATCGGGCACAAGGGCGACTTCCCCGGCCCGCTGTTTCTTGCCGTCGCTCCGGTGGAGATCGAGTGGCCGCATCGCGACGTGCTGGCAGCCGCGTCCGGCGCCAACGACACGGTCGGCTACGATGACCTCCTGCGCGCAAGCGCCTCGGGCCGCTTCCACGCCATTCACGAGCGCTGCCTGTTCGGCTCCGTCGCCGAGCATCTCGCCGACCATTTCGGCACCAAGGGCTCGCCCATTTCGGTGTCGACCGCCTGCGCGTCGGGCGCGAGCGCGATCCAGCTCGGCGTCGAGGCGATCCGGCGCGGCGAAGCCGAGGCCGCGCTCTGCATCGGCACCGACGGCTCGGTCAATCCGGAAGCCCTGATCCGCTTCTCGCTTCTGTCCGCGCTCTCGACCGCGAACAATCCGCCGGAGGCGGCGGCCAAACCGTTCGCCAAGAACCGTGACGGCTTCGTCATGGCCGAGGGCGCCGCCGCGCTCGTGCTCGAGAACTACGAATCCGCCGTCGCCCGCGGCGCCAAGATCCTCGGCGTGCTGGCTGGCTGCGGCGAGATGGCGGACTCGTTCCACCGCACGCGCTCGAGCCCCGACGGCAAACCGATCATCGGCTGCATCCGCCGCGCGGTCGAGGACGCCGGGCTCACGCCCGACGACATCGACTACATCAACCCGCACGGCACCGGCACGCCCGAGAACGACAAGATGGAATATCTCGGCGTGGCAGCGGTGTTCGGAGAGCGCGCCAAATCGATCCCGGTTTCCTCGAACAAGTCGATGATCGGGCATACGCTGTCGGCGGCCGGCGCGGTGGAGACCGTGTTCACGCTGTTGACCCTCGAGCATCAGCGCCTCCCGCCGACCATCAATTATCACCTGCCGGATCCGGCGATCCCGTTCGACGTCGTGCCGAACACAGCGCGTGACGCCAAGGTGCGCCACGCGCTCTC
>DASSJW010000980.1:0-3692 GCA_035690995.1 Xanthobacteraceae bacterium | reverse complement strand
GCCAGCGACGCGACCACGTCCTGCAATCGACGAGCACAGGCCGTGCCGGTTGCACTCACCACCGTCGGCGACACCTTCGGACATCGTTTGGCTCCCGCACGTTGTGAGCGCCCGTGCCGCTCGCTTCGGCGCGGAGGTGTTTGCTCTCGCTCAACACACCGGGTGTTAGCGCAGCAACGGCGCGGGCTCAATCCATCGAGATGCCGGCGGCCTTGAGCGGCGCCGCGTTCTTCTCGATCTCGCTGGCGACGAATTTTTGCATGTATTCGGGCGAGCGGCGCTCGGGCGCGACCGTCATCGCACCGACTTCCTTCAGCCGCTCCTGCACCGAAGGCGTCTCGATCGTCGCCACGGTGGCGTCATGGAGCTTGCGGATGACCTCCGCCGGCGTGTGCTGAGGCACGAAGAACCCGAACCAGGTCGACGCCTCGAAATCCTTCAGGCCCTGCTCCTGCGCGGTGGCGAGCGCCGGCAGCATGGGCGAGCGCTCGCGCGCCAGGTTCGCGATCGGCTTCACCAGCTTGCCCTCGACCTGCGACGCCACCGTCCCGCTCAATGTGCAGAAATAGTCGATACGGCCAGCAATCAGATCCTGCATCGCCGGGCCGCCGCCGCGATAAGGCACGTGTGCGATATTCACCCCAATGGCAGCGTTGAGCAGCGCGCAATCGACATGGCCGGTGGAGCCCGCGCCGGCCGAGCCGTATTGCATCACGACCTGCGTCTTTCTTGCATAAGCGATGAACTCTTGCAGGTTTTCGACCGGCAGATCCTTGCGCGCGACCAGCACGGTGGGCTGATCGGCAATGAGCACGACCGGCGCGAGATCGGCGGTGAGATTGTAGAGCGGATTTTTGTAGAGCGTCTGGTTGATGGCGTCCGCGCGGCTGCCGAGCACGAACTGGTAGCCGTCCGGCGCCGCCTTCGCGACGCGGGCCGAGCCCACCATGCCGCCGGCACCGCCGACATTCTCGATGATCACTTGCTGGCCCAGCACCTCGGACAGCCGCCGGCCGACGATCCGGCCCATGACATCGGTGCCGCCTCCGGCCGCGAACGGCACCACCATGGTCAGCGGCCGGGCCGGCCAGCTCTCGGCGGCGATCGCGCCGTCGGCACCGAAGCCGGCAACGACCAAGGCCAAACCAATTACATGTCTCGGAGGCATCGTTTTTCTCCGTCGGGCAGCCGCCGCCTATTCTGGCACAGGGCGAACGCGTTTGGCCCACCCCGCGACACTTGGGCGCCGCTGCGCCTTGCTCGCACGCGAGCCAGCGTTTGCCACACAAGGCCGACGTTCACCCGCACGGGACGCGGATGCGATGGTCACCAATCAAGGCCACACTTTGTCCGCCCCCTGGAACAGCGCGGGTGCGACGACGCAGCCGGCGAGCGCGCCCTTATTTGTTCCGGTCAGGCCTTGTCGACCAGGATCGTGGTTCCCCAAATCGGCTTGCCGCTGCTCTTCATGTAGGCGGTGATGGCATTGCCGATGGCGTTTCCGATCGCCTTTCCCATGTCGCTCTCCTCGGCGACCTCGCCCGTCCATTCATGCACATACGCCTCGTCTCGCTGAAACCCGATCCACACTTGCATCGAACGCTCCTGCGCGCGGCCAGTCGCGACGCGCTCAATCCCGCGCGACGACGGTCGCGCGGCTAGTGGTCCGATTCCGAAGTTCGTAAGCGTTTGCGGCACGCTCAAATACGAACTTCGGAATCAAAGGACCACTAGCAAATTTATGATTCTAGTGCGGTTTTGAATTTGAAGTTCCTATGATTGTCGTGCCGCAGCAACTGATAGGAACTTCAAATTCACCGCACTAGGCCTTCACTTCGCTGATCTGGATGGTCGGCTGCGTGTTGGTGTAGTTCGGGATGTCGGCGAGGATCGTCTGCGCATGCGGGCCGAACGCTGCCTGAAAGGCATCGGTCGAATCAAAATACAGATGGCCCATGGCGACATAGGTCGCAGGCGCTCCCGGCGCGCCGCCGGCAAGGCCCTGCTCGACCGCGATGCTCTTGCAGGCCGCGCCGAGCTTCTGCTGCACCATGGGCATGTGCTTGGTGAGATAATAGTTCATGTCGAACTTGCAGCCTGCACTGTTGGGATAGAACACACTCACCTTGACCACGGTCTCCTCCCTCGGATGCTTGTTTCGATTGGCGCGTTACCGCTGGGATGTCGAGCCTATTCCAACCGCAGGTCGGGCGATAGCCGATCGTGCGGGGTCGTCCGAGCGGGTGCGTGACGGGTTTCGCCGCGCTCACGCGCGACGCGCATCAGCGGCCGGGCCCGACCTTGTACGCCGGCACATGCCGCTTTTGACAATTCGGGCATTGATCGGTGACGAACGAGAGCGAGACGAAGATGATCGATGGCATCAGCAAGCTCGGCCAGTCATAGCCGCAGGCCGAGCACTTGAACCAATACTTTTCCGCGACCCGGATCGCGGAAGACTCCGCCGTGCCGCCGATCTCGTGGTTCAACTCACCCATCCGCTGTCCCTGCCCCGCTTTGCCGACAACGCGGGCGCGGCGGAATGGCCGCGATCAGGATCTAAGCCTCGGCGCGATCGTTTCGTTGTTACGCGCGAGCACCCCCCGATCCTTGCCGGGCTGCACGCCACGCCCAAGCAGAAAGCCAGCCGACCCTATGAGGCGACTCTTGCCAAACACCTAACGCAGGACGAGGCGCAAGCGGACGGCCATGCTTCCCTGCGCGCAAGGAGGTATGCCGGCACGGGCGCCGGCGCGCGAAGCCGAAGCGCTTGCGCGGCCTATGACGTGCCCTGTTACGACACTTTCGGCCGCTGCAGCCTCGAACGCGCGGCGGCGCCGGACGGCTTGGCTATTTGACTGGGCTACTTGACGAGGGTCACCGGCACATCGGCCAGATGCAACAGTTGCGTGGTCACCGAGCCAAGGAGCAGGCCGCGCACCCCGCCCAGTCCTCTGGTTCCCATGATGATATGCGCGACGTCTTCCTCGCGGGCCACACGATCGATCGTTGCCGCAACCGGCCCCCGCTCCGAACGGGTGCCGTAGGTCACCCCGGCCTCGCGGCAGGCGGTAACGGCATTTTGCAAAGCGTCGGCCGCCGACTGCTCTTCCTCCTGCTCGATCCACCCGGATGGCATGAGTCCCGTGGCCTCGGCCACGCCGGCGGTAGCACGATTTTGGACGTTCACGAGGACCAGGCTGGCTCCGGTGGCCGCCTTGACTTGATCGATGGCGAGCTTGACGGCGTGGGCCGATGCCGGCGACCCGTCAACGGGAACGAGGATTTTCATGACGTGAGGCCACTCCCACTCGAGCAGAAGCCCAGACACCGCCACGGCACTCCTAGCGATTATTGCCGGCCACGTCGACCGAATGTCCGTGCAATGGGTGCCGGACCTCTCAGCTGACAGATCCTTATCCTTTGCAGATCGGGAAGGCAGCGCGGCTGGCAGGACCTGCGGATCGCGGACTCGATATCGCGCGCGGCACGCATGATCGTGTTGGGGGGCCGTGCCGTGCATCTCTCGATCGTGCGCCCCGCCGCAACGGTTCGAGGATGGCCCTTGGCAAACCCGGCATCTGGCCTAGGATGCTGCGCCGAGCCGAGCCGACCGGCATCGACAAATCTCCGGTCATTGTTGACGGCCGAAGTTGGCACATCGAGAATGGCGCTCGCGAGCCGCCCTGCTC
>DASSJW010000979.1:0-6786 GCA_035690995.1 Xanthobacteraceae bacterium | reverse complement strand
CGGATCCAGGGATCGGAGACCGCCATGCACAAGCTCGCGGTTGTTTTCTTCTACACCTGCGCTGCCCTGTCGATCACCTTCACGGCCCTTGTCTTCCTGGGTATCGCGTCGGCCTAGTGCGTGATCCCGAAAAGTGGGCACGGTTTTCGGAAAAGATCACGCACAAACAAAAAGCTAGAGCGGGATGATAACTCGACGAAAAATCATCCCGCTCTAGGCTGGCGATCATTCATTTTTTTGTGCGCGACTCGCCCGGGGCGTTTCCGGCCGAAGGGACAATGATCCGCGCTCGCTAATGCGGCGGGCAAGTTGCGGCTCCCGTTTGCGCCCGCGTGCATCGTCGCGCTTCTGCTCGAGGTCGGATCACCCGGCATCGGCACGACGTGGGGTGGATGAATCGAAGGGCCGTTTGCTGAGCCGACGCAACCTGCATCAACCGCTACGTGTGGTTCGGAGGCGAAGGTGAGGAATATGTCGGGCCCCTCTGACCGCTGGGGCCGCTTATTGCAATTTTAAGTTGCATATCCTGTGTGGTGGATTAGAATGGGGCTGCCGTCTCAGTTTTGCGGGAGCAGGCGATGGCATCCACCGAGGATCGGATGGCTTTTCTCGTCAAGGGAAAGGGACCGGCCGCGGGCCGGCCTTTTGCTCTTGGACTGAATGAAACAAGTATTCGCTTCACGGCCGAGCCGCTGTTCCGCAGCATTGGCGCCGCGAACGGACAAGGGGTAGCACTAAACGCACCCCAATGGTTCAGGGTCACTGCCGATGCGAGCGTTGATTCCGTAAATCCGTGGGATGCCTGCCACGCCTTGATGGCATCTGGGCAGGGTATCGCCGCCGGCGGCGTGGAATTTGCCGAGCCAGACCTTCTGCAACGATGGGGCGTCGTGCCGCGGCCGCCGAGCGCGGCTGCTCTGGCAATGAGAGACGGCCGCCCACACGAACAGAACAAGGATGATTTCCCGGCCATTCCCACCGACAATCTCTGGTTCCGCGATGCCAAGCACGGGCAGTTCGACGCCGCGCTCGCCGATCTTGCCGATCCCGGCCCGGGCAAGCGCACGCGAATTGCCCACCTCGACACGGGTTTCGACCCGGACCATCGCACCAGGCCGATCCATCTCAGCCAAGCGGAACAGCGCAATTTCGTCGATGCGGATGCGCCCAACGATGCGCGCGACCGTTCCGCCGGTCCGTTCAACAATTTCAGCCACGGCACCGGTACCTTGAGCCTTCTGGCGGGCGCGCCGGTCAATGGAGGCAACGGCTTCGGCTGCGCTCCGCATGCGGAGGTGATCCCGATCCGCGTTGCCGACCGGGTCGTGCTGTTCCGCAATAGTGCGATCGCCAAGGCGTTCGATTATGTGCACGCACTCTGCCGCAAACCGGCGACGCGCGTCCACGTCCTCAGCATGAGCATGGGCGGTCTGCCGTCGCAAGCGTGGGCCGACGCGATCAACGCCCTATACGACGCCGGCGTTCTCGTCGTCACCGCCGCCGGCAACAACTACGCCAACCTGCCGTCACACCTCATCGTCTACCCGGCGCGGTTCAACCGGGTGGTCGCGGCTTGCGGCGCAATGGCGAATGGTGCGCCATATGCCGACCTGAAACCGAAATTGATGGCGGGTGATTACGGGCCGGAGCTGAAGATGGCAACCGCCATCGCCGCCTATACGCCGAACGTGCCGTGGGCGCGTTTCGGCGAAGCGGACGTCGTCGATTTCGATGGCGCCGGCACGTCCGCGGCTACGCCGCAGGTCGCCGGCGCTGCCGCGTTATGGATCCAGAAGCATCGCGCCGCCTATGACGCGTATCCGGAGGCATGGATGCGGGTCGAAGCGGTGCGCAAGGCGCTGTTCGACAGCGCCGCCGCGGACAACGCGCGCAAGGGATATTTCGGTGCCGGCCAGCTCCGCGCGAAAGATGCGCTCCAGCAGCAACCCGCCGCCGCGGCTCGCTTGCGCCGCCAAGCCGAGGACGATGCGAGCTCGGCCGCCTTCAAGCTTCTGTTCGGCATGGGCGTTGCGGGAGTCCCGGCGAAATCGGCCATGCTCGGGCTGGAATTGCGGCAGATCATGCAGGCGACCGGGTTGGAAACGCGCCCGCCTGCGGAGGATGATCCCCGCGCAAAGGCGCGTCTTGTCGACCAACTGCTCGCGATGCCGACGATCTCGCGGGCCCTGCGCGAAGCCCTGAGCGGCCCTGCCGCCACGCGCGCATCGAGGCCGGCCGCAGGGCCGTCGCATGCGCCCCGCTCGCAGCCTGCGCCGGGTCTGTCGATCCCGGTGCCGTCCGTACGCCGGCTGCGCATCTTCGCCTACGATCCGAGCTTGCAGACCGATCCGCTGATGTTCGGCGTGAACGAGGCGACCGTCGCCGTACCTTGGGAGATCGATCTCGCTCCTGGCCCGGTCGGCGAATATCTCGAGGTGATCGACGTCGATCCGGCGAGCCGGAGCTGCTATCCGCCGGTCGATCTCAATCATCCCCACCTCCTCACCGAGGACGGTCTCGCGCCGTCGGCGGCAAACCCCCAATTCCATCAGCAGATGGTCTATGCGGTGGCCATGCGCACCATCGCCCGCTTCGAGCGGGCACTCGGCCGCAAGGCGCTGTGGGCAGCTCGACCGGTGCGCGGTGACAGCGGCGAGGTCGTCAAGGCCGCCGATGCGTATGTTCAACGCCTGCGGATCTATCCCCACGCGCTGCGGGAGGAGAACGCCTATTACAGCAGCAATAAAATGGCGCTGCTGTTCGGCTACTTCCGCACCAGGGGCGAGGATACGGCGCAGACGCTGCCGGGGTCGCAAGTATTCTGCGCCCTGTCCCACGACATCGTCACGCACGAGACCACCCATGCGCTGCTCGACGGGCTCCATCCCCGGTTTCAGGAGGGGACCAACCCCGACGTGCTCGCGTTCCACGAGGCGTTCGCGGACATTGTCGCGCTATTCCAGCACTTCACCATGCCGGAGTCGGTGCTGTATCAAATCCGGCATACGAAAGGTGATCTGGAGCAGGAAAATCTGCTTGGACAGCTCGCCGTGCAGTTCGGGTTTGCGAGCGGCATGCACGGCGCGTTGCGCAGCGCGATTGGAACGAAGGATCCGAAGACCGGCAAGTGGGAGAAGGCGCAGCCTAAACGGACGGACTACACCGCGAGCGATGAGCCCCACGCGCGCGGCGCCGTCCTGGTCTCGGCGGTGTTCGCGGCCTTCGTCACGATCTACCGCGCGCGCAGCGCCGATCTCATCCGCCTTGCGACCAACGGAACCGGGGTGTTGCCAGCCGGAGAGATTTCACACGATCTCGCCGGGCGCCTTGCCGGCGAAGCCGCCAAGGTGGCGGATCAGGTGCTCAACATGTGCATTCGGGCGCTCGATTATTGCCCGCCGGTCGACGTGACCTTCGGCGATTATCTGCGCGCCATCATCACCGCCGATCGCGACCTCGTTCCGCTGGACGATCGCGGTTACCGGGTCGCCTTCATCTCCGCATTTCGCGACCGCGGTATTTTCCCCACCAATGTCGCGCATCTCGCAGAGGATAGCCTGCTGTGGGAGACGCCGCCGCTTTCCGCCGAGCATCAGAAGGCTCTGAGCCAGGCGGTCGGAACCCTTGATCTGCAATGGAGCCTGAACTCGGATCGGCGGAGCGCCTACGTCACCTCGCGTTCGAATGCCAAGAAAGTCCATGATTGGCTCACCGAGCCCGGGCAGCAGCCGCTGCTCAAGGCGATGGGCTTCGAGCCGGCCAGTAAGAATCCGGCGCCGCTCGCGGGCATGACCGGAGAGATGAGGCCGATCGAGGTCCACTCGGTGCGCCCCTCGCGTCGAACGACGCCGGACGGGAACAGCCGCGCCATGCTGGTGGTCGAGATCACGCAGACCTTCCGTGCCGATCCAGATCATGCGCGTTATCGCGGCGGGTGCACGATCCTGGTCGACCTCAATACGAACCAGGCGCGCTATATCATCCGCAAATGGCTGCGCGGCATGGTCGGCGCAGATGCTCAAAAAGAAGCGCGGCTGGTTGCCGCCGAGCGCGCCGCCGAGCGCGGCATGCGCTACGCCGCGCCGGGCGACCGAGCGCAAGAGCCGTTCGCGCTTCTCCACCGCTGCGCGCCGAGGAGCTGAAGCGATGCGCAAGAAACCGGTTCCCAACCTTCGTGCGCCCGCCAAGACCAAACCTGCGTCGCAGAAGCGCAGCTGCGAGCAGCCCCTGCCGCCGGCAGATAGCCAGGCAGCAACGACCGGCGTCACGGCAGCGGGCCCGCGTGCGATCATTCGGGTCTATCGTCACGGCCTTGGCGACTGCATCCTGGTCCAGCTCAAGCGGGCGGGCGGGAACGATTTCAAGATTCTCATCGACTGCGGGGTTGCGGTGGCTACGCAAGACGCACCCAGCAAGATGAAGAAGGTGCTCGAGGACGTCGTGCAAAGCACCAAGGGCAAGATCGACGTCCTCGCCATCACGCACGAACACTGGGACCACGTCTCCGGCTTCAGCCAGGCTCAAGACGTGTTGGGTCGTCTCGACGTCGGCGCGGTGTGGGTGGCGTGGACCGAGGACGAGACGGACGACCTCGCAAAGTCGCTGCGCCAGCAGCAGGACCAGGCGGTGGCGGCGGTCGCCGCCAGCGCACAGGCCACGGCGATGGCGGGTGACCCCGATCGGGCGCAGGGTCTTCTCGACGTATTGGGGCTGCTCGGCGCGGCCGGCGAGAAAACCAAGGCCGCCCTCGATATTGCCAAGGCGAAGGCGCCCAATGGGGAAAAGCCGCGCTACTGGCGGCCGACCGACCCTCCCTTTCAGGTACCCGGCACCGACATCCGCATCTACGCGCTCGGCCCGCCGCACGACTTGACGCTCATCCGCAAAATCCTCCCGTCGAAGAGCCATCCCGAGACCTACGAGCTCGCGCTCGACGGCAGTGGCATCTTTCCGCTCGGGGTCAAGTCCGCGCTCGATTTCAGCGACCAGGATGTGCCCTTTGCCGATCGGTGGATGATTCCGCTGGAGCAGGCGCGCGGGGCGCCATTCTTCCAGACCCGTTACTGGAGTCCGCTTGGGGAGAGTTCCGACTGGCGGCGAATTGATTCCGACTGGCTCGGCGTCGCCGACGATCTTGCCCTCGCATTGCAGAGCGCCACCAACAATACCAGCCTTGTCCTCGCCATCGAGTTCGCGGGCGGCGATGTGCTGCTGTTCGCAGGTGACGCGCAAGTCGGCAATTGGCTCTCCTGGCAGGATCTCAAATGGCCGCAAGGAACCGGCCCAGACCTTCTCGCCCGCACGGTGTTCTACAAGGTCGGGCACCATGGCAGCCACAATGCCACGTTGCGCGAAAAGGGCCTTGAAATGATGAAGAAACTGCGCACTGCGGTCATTCCCGTTGATCAAGAAGTCGCAAAAAAAATGCGATGGGGCGCGATGCCGCTGGAGTCTCTGGTCGCCGCGCTCGGCAAGCAGACCGACAAGACCAACGGGCAAACCCTTCGGACCGACATTGCTCCTCAGCACACCGTCGATGGCATCACCGCGACGGATCTGTATTACGAGATTGCCGTCTAGGGGGCACGCCGCGGGGCGAACCCGCGGCGGTGACCAGCCGTGCCTCGCGACGCAGGCATCAATTCGCTGACGCGCGGATGCGAGG
This sequence comes from Xanthobacteraceae bacterium, assembly GCA_035690995.1. GTDB lineage: Bacteria > Pseudomonadota > Alphaproteobacteria > Rhizobiales > Xanthobacteraceae > VAZQ01. The sequence continues at coordinate 1,121 of DASSJW010000979.1, read as the reverse complement.
CTCTCGATCGGTCGTGACTGCCGCCCTCGCGCGGCTATTCCCCCATAGATATTGATCGTGACACCGCCAATTGAGCCCGAACAGGGCGCCGCGGCGCGCCGGGAGATCGTGCGCTCGATGCGGACGCGGGCGGTGGCGCCGGCATCCGGCCATGCGCCATGAAGGCAGGAGCCGGCGGGGCTTCACGTGATTCCACTGCGAGCGATGCACACTATTCCTCGCGATCCGGCATGCTAGAGTTCGCAGGACAATGAGGAGCGGATGATGTTGCGGACAGGTAAGGAACATCTGGAGTCGTTGCGCGACGGTCGCGCGGTCTATATCGGCAGCGAGAAGGTCGACGACGTCACGCGCCATCCTGCCTTCCGCAACGCCGCCGCGACGGTTGCCGCCATCTACGATATGAAGGCGGACCCGGCGAACCGTGACACGCTGACCTACGAGGAAGACGGCGGCCGCCACTCCATCTATTTTCTGCGCCCGCGCACGCGCGACGACCTGCAGCGCCGTATGCTCGGACATCGGCAAATCGCCGACGCCACCTTCGGCATGTTCGGCCGCTCGCCCGATCACGTCGCCTCGTTCGTCACCGGTATGGCGATGAAGCCGGATGCGTTGCCCGCGCCCTGCGCCCACGCCGACAACCTCGTTCGCTATTACCGCCGAATCCGCGACCACGATACTTACGTGGTCTATGCCGTGGTGCCGCCGCAGGCCGCCCGCAATCCGGAATTCTATCACAAGCAGAACATTCCGGTGCCGACGCTGCGGGTGGTGCGCGAGGAGGATGACGGCGTCGTCATCGCCGGCATGAAGATGCTGGCGACCGGCGCCCTCTATGCCAACGACATCTGGCTCGGCAACGTGATCCCGCTCGCGCCCGACCAGAAGAAGGAATCGATCACCTGCGCGGTACCGTGCAACGCACCGGGGCTCACGTTGTGGTCGCGCAAGCCGGCCGTGCTCGCCGCCACGTCCGAGTTCGATTCTCCCCTGGCATGGCGCTACGACGAAAGCGACAGCATGGTGCTGTGCGAGAACGTCAAGGTCCCCTGGGAGAACGTCTTCGTTCACGACGACGCGTTGCTCTCGCGCGACATCTATATCAAGACTCCGAGCCA
>DASSJW010000978.1:0-2117 GCA_035690995.1 Xanthobacteraceae bacterium | reverse complement strand
CGAAGCTGCCGGCGCGTTTGGCGGCGTCGACGAAGATCATCAACCCGTCATAGGCGTGGCCGCCGAAACCGGAGACCGGCTGGCCGGTCTTCTGTTGGTAGGCCTTCGTGTAGCCGGTGACGACCGGCTTCTGCGGATCGCCGTCCGGCAGCTTGTCGGCAACGAGCAGTGCGGCCGCCGGCAACCGCACGCCGTCCGCGGCCGGGCCGGCGAGGTCGATGAACTGCTTGGAGGCGACGCCGTGGCTCTGGTACAGCGGCAGAGTAATGCCGAGCTGGCGGTAATTGCGGGTGACGATCGCCGGTCCCTGGCCGAAACCCGGATTGATCACCGCCTGCACGCCCGCCTTGCCTTTGATGTTGGTGAGCTGCGGGGTCATGTCGCTGTCGCGCGGCCCGTAGGATTCCTCGTGCGCGATGGTGATGCCGGCCTTGGGCGCCACCGCCACGCACTGGTCGCGCATGGATTTGCCGAACGCATCCGTCCCCGAGATCAGCGCCACGGTCGTGAGGTTGCGCTGCTTCAAGTCGCCGAAGATCTTCTCGCACGCCATCTTGTCCGTGTGCGGCGTCTTGAACACCCATTTGCGCACCGGCTCGATGATCTGGATGGCGCCGGCAAGCGAGATCAACGGGATCTGCGCCTCCTCGAACAGGGGCATCATGGCGAGCGTTGCGCCGGTGGTGGTTCCCCCGATCATGGCGACGACCTTGTCCTCCTCGATCAGGCGGGTGGCAAAGGTGCGCGCGGCGTTGGCATCGGCGCCGTCGTCGTACACCACGAGCTGCAGCTTCTGGCCGTTCACGCCGCCCTTGGCATTGATCTCGTCGACGTAGAGCTCGAGCGTCTTCTTCTCCGGATCGCCCAGGAACGAGGCCGGCCCCGTGACCGACAGCACCGCTCCGACCTTGACCTGCGCGCTGGCGGCTCCGGCCGCGAATACGCTGGCGAGACAAAACCCGGCGGCAGCCGCCATCCTTGTCGATGACATTCTCACGTTGTTCCTCCCGGCGGTCGAAATTGATCATGTTGCCCGACCGACGGCGCAGGCTAACATGGTTCGAATGCTCGTGGCAGCGGCCCGGGCCCGGCTGCGGCTTTCAGTCCGGCGCCCGCAGCCGATAGCCGATTCCGGTTTCGGTCAGAACATAGTGCGGACGCTCCGGATCGGCCTCGATCTTCTGCCTGAGCTGCCGCACGTAAACGCGCAGGTATTGCGCATCGGTCAGATTGTCCCACAGCTCTCCGAGCAGGAATTTGTGCGTGAGCACCTTGCCGGCGTGCTGCACGAGCACGCGCAGCAGGTCATACTCCTTGGGAGAGAGCTTCACCTCGCGGTCGGCCACCTTGACGATACGGCGCACGAGGTCGACCGAGAGATCGCCGCTATGGAAGATGGGCCGCTCGCCCTGCGCCTGAAGCTGATGCCGCAGCGCCGCCCGCATCCGCGCCAAGAGCTCGTCCATGCCGAACGGCTTGGTGATGTAATCGTCGGCACCGAGATCGAGCGCCTGAACCTTGCCGACCTCGTCGCCGCGACTGGACAGGACCACGATCGGAACCACTTCGTTGCGCGCCCGCATCATCCGCAACAGTTCCAACCCCTGCATATCCGGCAGTCCCAGATCGAGAATGACCAGGTCGGGTTTCTGCTCCAATAGCTCGAGCGACATCTTGCCGTTGGAGGCTTCCAGGATTTCGTAACCCTGGGTGCTGAGCCCCATGCGCAGCAACTTACGGATCGGCGGCTCGTCATCGACCACCAGAACCTTGAGCGGCGCCGCACTCATGCCGCGGTATCCAGCTGCTTGGTCGGCGGCGGCACCGGCAGCCTGATCGCGAATATGGCTCCGGGCCGGTCCGGGCGGTTGGCCGCCGTGATCCTGCCATGCAGGGCTTCGACAAAGCCGCGCGAGATCGCGAGGCCGAGGCCGGTGCCCGCGCGGACCCGATCGCCCTTTTCCGCCCGATAGAACTTGTCGAAGATGTGCTCGAGGTCCGCGGCCGGAATGCCGTCGCCTTCGTCCAGCACCTGGAGACAGACCGCATCCTCATCGCGCCAGCTTCGGATGCGGATGGTGGTGCCGGCGGCGGAATACTTGGCGGCATTGTCGAGC